>JBFHGV010000188.1:0-6207 GCA_041582955.1 Arenibacter sp. | reverse complement strand
TAGGCTTAAAAGTTGCCTTATCAAACCAATAGAGGTATATATCATCATAATCATCACCTCCCCCTTCTTGATCAAAGCTTATTTTCACCTTGTAAAACTCCCTTTCTTTGATGGTTGTCTCCCCCAAGAGCTCTTTATTTACCGCCGGATCATTAAGCCCGTAGGGCAAATTGGCAAAATAATGGACCGAATTCACCGAATTGGCGTATAAATTGGAGAGTGAATCATTTAAGCTCACAAGGCTGTCGTTCACAAATCGTGTAAAATCGTGGTTGGTTCTTACATCCACCACCTCCATACTATCGCTTTTTTTGATCCGTTTTAGTATCCTTTCCCCTTCTTTCCATTCGGAGGCATAGCGCATATCCCTAAAATTAAAAGAGATATCACTGGTTCTATAGCGCTCCCCACCACTTACTGCTATAGCGCGATCTACAATCTCCTGAACAGATATAGTAGCTTTACTCTTATCCTTACACGAAAGAACCATAAAAACTACCGTTAATGCATAACTAAATTTCATCTACTGATATGTATTTTATTAAGGGCTAGCTACCCATACTTTTAAACTTTTAAGACTAACTACGGCCTCAAATTCCATTAGATTAATCGTAAATAGGTTTCATTCATTACAAAAAATGATACCATTCCCTTTATTTCCCTATAAAATCAATATCTAGACGCCGATTGTCAATTGAATAATTGTTTCTATTTTTGCCTAACATATGCAGAAAAAAATAAACATAAAAAATAAAAGGGCCCGATTTGATTACGAATTACTGGACACCTACACTGCAGGCATTGTATTGTCTGGGACCGAAATCAAATCTATCCGGGAAAGTAAGGCTTCCATCTCGGAAAGCTTTTGCGAATTTAATGAACTGGGCGAATTGTTCGTGGTGAATATGCAGGTAGATGAATACTCCCATGGCACCCACTACAATCACAAACCCAAGGCAGAGCGCAAGCTTTTACTAAACCGCGGAGAACTTAAAAAGTTACAAAAAGAAGTAAAAAACACTGGTCTGACCATAATTCCCTTAAATTTATTTCTAAATGACAGAGGCTTGGCCAAATTGAACATTGCCCTGGCCAGAGGAAAAAAATTGTATGACAAACGTGAAACCATTAAGGATCGCGACAATAAGAAAAACCTGGACAGAATAAAGAAAAGCTTCAATAATTAGACCATCCACTAATTTTTATCCTCCAACAAGGGTACAAAACGGAATGACCCCAGTTCCTTTTTTTCAAATTCTTTGGCAGATTTCCTCACAAACAAGGTCATAATCTGTTCATCTGTTCCTACCGGTATTACCAGTCTTCCACCTATTTTTAGCTGGGCCAACAAGGGATTGGGCACAAAAGGAGCCCCAGCGGTAACAATAATACTATCAAAGGGAGCCTCATCCGGCAGTCCTTTGTAGCCGTCCCCAAAAATTACCTTTTTTGGCCTATAGCCCATCTTTTTAAAGAAAAGGTTGGTTTTCTTAAATAGCTCCAATTGCCGTTCAATAGTATAAACCCTTGCTTTAAGTTTTAATAAAACCGCCGTTTGATACCCACTTCCCGTACCTATTTCCAACACTTTATGATTTGGCTCAACCTGCAAGAGCTGCGACTGGAAAGCTACGGTATAAGGTTGGGATATAGTTTGATCGGCACCTATGGGAAAAGCCTTATCCTGATAGGCATGGTCTTCAAAACTACTATCCAAAAATAGGTGTCTGGGCACCGCTCTAACGGCATTCAAAACGGCATTGTCCACAATCCCCTTCTCCAAAAGGATGTCTGCCAATTTGTTACGCATGCCACGATGTTTTAAGGTATCTTTCAATTGATTGGTTTTGGTCTGTAAAGTTAAAAAATGATACATTTAAAATAAAGAAAACCGACAATATATCACGATGCAATCTACCACCTTTGCCTTTGCCCCCTTCAATATTAAAACATTTTTTTCAAAAAAAAATCAACCCAATCCATACCCCGACTATAAAAACTTCCTTATAGCCAAATACCGCATTATTAGCTATAGCGTTTCACAAAGAAGTGAACTTTTGCTTTTTAAGGTACTTAACTTATAAACTATCCTTATTTTTGAAGAAAATAATTACATATGCTTAATGTTGGCGTCCTTGGAGCAGGACATTTAGGAAAAATACATTTACGACTACTTAATGAATCCAAAAAGTACAATTTAGTGGGTTTTTACGATCCTGATGTAATGAATGGCGAAAAAGTAGCAGCCGAATTTGGTTACACTTTTTATGACAACATCAACAAACTTATTGATGCAGTTGATGTAATAGACATTGTTACCCCTACCCTTTCACACTTTGAATGCGCCAAAAAGGCTATGGAAAAAGGAAGACATGTATTTATAGAAAAACCTATCACCAACACTTTGGAAGAGGCCGAAGAACTGTTAGTTCTAGAAAAAAAATATAGCGTCAAAGGACAGGTGGGGCACGTGGAAAGGTTTAACCCTGCGTTCATGGCCGTAAAAGACAATATTAACAACCCAATGTTCATTGAAACCCATAGACTGGCCGAATTTAACCCTCGGGGAACCGATGTCCCGGTGGTATTGGATCTAATGATCCATGATATAGATGCCATACTAAGTGTGGTAAGCTCTGAAGTAAAACAAATAACAGCAAGTGGGGTTTCGGTCATTAGCAATTCCCCAGATATTGCCAATGCCAGAATTGAATTTGAAAACGGCTGCGTAGCCAACCTAACAGCCAGCAGAATTTCCCTGAAAAACATGAGGAAATCACGGTTTTTCCAAAGGGACGCCTATATATCTGTGGACTTTTTGGAAAAGAAGGTGGAAGTGGTTAAAATGAAGGATGCCCCTGAGGAACCTGGAGATTTTGATATGATTCTACAGAATGCAGAAGGGGCAAAAAAACAAATATATTTTGAGAATCCTGATATCCCCACCAACAATGCCATTCTTGATGAGTTGGAAACCTTTGCCGATGCCATAAACCAAAATACGGTTCCCGTGGTGACCTTGGAGCAAGGTACTAGGGCGCTAAGGGTTGCCTTGGAAGTGATAGCGTCTTTCCAAAAGTAATCCACAACCCCAACTCTCGGTCCTCAAAGTGGGCTTGGGATAGTTTTATGGACCAAAATGAAAAGCAAAACCTTAAACCAATGAAAAATATAGCAGTCATAGGAGCCGGAACAATGGGCAATGGAATAGCCCATGTATTTGCACAAAACGGCTATAAAACCAATCTTATTGATATTTCACAAGACTCCTTGGACAGGGGTATGGCTACCATTAGCAAGAATTTGGACAGAATGGTGGCAAAGGAGATTATAACGGAAGAGGACAAAAATAATACCTTAGAAAACCTAAGCCCGTATACCGTTTTGGCCCAAGGTGTAAAATCTGTTGATTTGGTAGTAGAGGCCGCCACGGAGGACACTGATTTAAAGATCAAGATCTTTACGGAACTTGATCGCTTATGCGATACGAACACCATATTGGCCACCAATACCTCGTCTATTTCCATCACCCAGATAGCCGCCGCCACAAACAGGGCAGGGAAAGTCATTGGAATGCACTTCATGAACCCCGTTCCTATAATGCAATTGGTAGAGATCATTAGAGGCTATAACACTTCCAATGAAGTAACCGAAACCATTATGGATCTCTCCAAAAAACTAGGAAAAACCCCCACAGAAGTAAATGACTATCCTGGTTTTGTAGCTAATCGTATATTGATGCCAATGATCAATGAGGCTATAGAAACCCTGTACAATAAAGTTGCAGGGGTCTCCGAGATAGATACGGTGATGAAATTGGGTATGGCCCATCCAATGGGCCCCTTGCAATTGGCCGATTTTATAGGTCTGGATGTTTGCCTATCTATCTTAAACGTAATGTACGATGGTTTCAAAAATCCGAAATATGCCCCATGCCCCTTGCTGATCAATATGGTTAGGGCCGGTAAGTTAGGCGTAAAATCCGGGGAAGGGTTTTATGATTATTCCGAATCCCGGAAAGCGGAAAAGGTCTCAAAACAATTTAGTTGATCCATGTTTACCTATTAGTAACCTACTAAATCAATGTCCTTCCAGATAATTTTTTAGTTAATTCCCAAAAGTTACAGCAAATGTCCATCAAAGATAATTTAATCAAAATAAAAGAATCTATCCCCTCCCATGTAACCTTGGTTGCCGTTTCCAAGACCAAACCCGTAGCCGATATCATGGAGGCATATGAGGCCGGCCAAAGGATTTTCGGGGAAAATAAAATCCAGGAAATGACCCAAAAATGGGAAGAACTGCCCAAGGACATACAGTGGCATATGATTGGACATATACAGCGCAACAAGGTAAAGTATATGGCAGAATATGTGGCCTTGATCCATGGTGTTGATAGTCTAAAATTATTGACCGAAATAAACAAACAAGCAAAAAAACACGATAGAATAATTCCATGTCTGTTGCAAATTCACATTGCAGAAGAATCCACAAAATTTGGCTTTGATGCCGGTGAACTGGACCAAATAATTGATTTGACCACACTTTCCCAGCTCACCAACATAAAAATAGTTGGATTAATGGGCATGGCAACATTTACCGAAGACGCCCAGCAGATTAGGAGGGAGTTTAAACACCTAAGAGCCCTATACCAAAAAGCAAAGGACAAGCTTCCCTTTATTTCAATTCTATCCATGGGAATGAGCGGGGATTATAAAATTGCCATTGAAGAAGGCAGCAGCATGATACGTGTGGGCAGTAGTATATTTGGGTCCAGAAATTACCACTAATACTTGCTATTTCCTTGACAGGAGAATATGTATCTTTGTTTAGCAATCCGAATTAGAATTCATACATGTACGTCATATTAGATATTGAAACCACGGGAGGGAAATACAATGAAGAAGGAGTCACCGAAATTGCGATCCACAAATTTGACGGACATACTGTAGTAGACCAGTTTATTAGTCTTGTGAACCCTGAAAAAGACATCCAGCCCTTTGTGGTAAATCTCACAGGCATCAACAACAATATGCTTAAAACGGCCCCAAAATTTTATGAGGTGGCCAAGCGGATTGTCGAAATAACCGAAGATGCCGTAATCGTGGCGCATAATGCACAATTTGACTACCGCATATTGCGGACCGAATTCAGGAGACTTGGCTATAACTTTGAGCGCAAAACACTATGCACCGTTGAACTGTCCAAACAGTTGTTGCCAGATCAGGAGTCCTATAGCCTAGGTAAATTAGTACGTTCACTAGGTATTCCCGTTAGTGACCGTCATAGGGCAAACGGTGATGCCCTAGCCACCTTAAAACTATTTAAACTATTACTTTCAAAGGACCTTGACAAAACCATTATAAAAAATGTTTTACGAAATGAAACGCAGGGAGAGTTGTCTCCCAGACAATTGGACATGGTAGACCAATTACCCTCGGAAACTGGGGTCTACTATATGCACAATAAAGACGGGGATATAATTCTATTGGGAAAAAGCAGCAACATAAAAAAAAGGGTCAATCAGCACTTCACCAATAATAGTCCAAAGGCCAGAAAGATTCAGAAGGAAACAAAAAAGGTAACTTTTGAAAAAACAGGCAACGAATTGGCTGCCCTGCTTAAGGAAAATGCCGAGTTAATACGGAACAAGCCCAAATACAACCCCTTTTATAAAAAAAGGCTTTTTTCTCATGGTATCTACCAATCTTTCAACGAACAAGGGTATGCCACTCTTGCCGCCGATACCATTAAACCAAAAAAAAGACCAATTGCCACCTTTAACAGCTTTCAGGCCGCGGAGAATTTCCTCCACAGGATCAGGGAAGAATTTCAGTTGTGCAATAAACTAAACGGAATATCAAAAGCTAAAAAACAGTGCTCCCATTATGATGAAAACAACTGCCAAGGGGCCTGCATTCAAAAAGAGCCGGCAGACCTTTACAACGATAGGGTTGCCCAAGCCATAGAACAATATAGTTTTAACAACAAGAGTATCTTGATCATGGACAAAGGCAGGGAAATTGGGGAACGCTGTGGTATAGCCATAAAAGATGGCGCTTTTATAGGTATGGGGTATTTTAACCTAAACCATCAGATTAACAATATGCATATATTGGAAACCATAATTACCCCTATGGAAGGAAATGATAATACCACTCATATTATAACATCCTATCTTAGAAAAAAGAAGGTTTTAAAAATTTT
>JBFHGV010000187.1:0-6215 GCA_041582955.1 Arenibacter sp. | reverse complement strand
TCAAAGGAGGTGAATATTCTCTTATTAAAAAATAACCTATGAAATATAGTGTGTGGACCCTTCTATTGGTATTGTGCCTGGGATGCGGTCAAAAAAAAGAAAAGGTAAAAACAGTGGATGAGGAAACTACCAATAGAGTGAAACTGATGACCTTGGACCCAGGGCACTTTCATGCAGCCTTGGTACAGAAAACGATGTACGATGGGGTAGATTCCACTATTTATGTTTTTGCACCGCAAGGGCCAGAAGTACAGGATTTTTTAAGTAAGATCAAATCCTATAACTCCCGGTCTGAAGACCCTACCCATTGGAAGGTAAACCCTTATTTTGGCGATGATTATTTGGAGCAGATGATTGCCGAAAAGCCCGGCAACGTAATGGTAGTGGCAGGAAAGAACTCCAAAAAGATAGATTATATCTTGGCTGCGGTGAAAGCCGGACTAAATGTTTATGCAGACAAGCCATTGGTGATTAATCCGGAAGGCTTCCAAAAACTGGAAGAAGCCTTTAAGATTGCAGCGGAAAAGGACGTAATGATCTATGATATTATGACCGAACGCTTTGAGGTTACCACGGCCATGCAAAAACAATTCTCCATGCTCCCCAATGTTTTTGGGGAATTGGAAGATGGCAGCAAGGAGAACCCGGCCATAAGCAAGGAAAGTGTTCATCACTTTTTTAAGTATGTTTCCGGACAGCCCTTGGTAAGACCAGCATGGTTCTTTGATGTAAACGAAGAAGGTGAGGGAATAGTGGATGTTACTACGCATTTGGTAGATTTGGTGCAATGGGAACTTTTTCCAGACCAAATTATCAATAGAACGGATATAGAGATGATAGCTGCAAAGCGCTGGCCAACAATACTGACCTTGGAGGAATTTACCAAGGTTACCGGTTTGGACAGTTTTCCAGACTACCTAAATAAGGATATTGAGAACAATAAATTAAAAGTGTATTGCAATGGGGAAATGGTATATAAAATTAAAGGAAAATATGCCAAGGTATCGGTAATCTGGAACTATCAGGCTCCAGAAGGTACAGGTGATACCCATTATAGTATTATGAGGGGAACCAAAAGCGACCTGGTCATAAAACAAGGTGAGGAGGAAAACTATAAGCCAACACTGTATATAGAAAACAAAGGCACAGAGAATTTTGATGCCATACTTGACGAAGTGGTCCAAAAGACCATTAATCCTAAATATCCCGGTACTACTGCTGAAAAAGTGGGGGATAAGGTTTGGAAAATTAATATACCTGAACAGTTTAAAATTGGTCACGAGGCACATTTTGCCCAAGTAACCCAAAATTATTTGAAATACTTGGATGAGGGCAAATTGCCAACCTGGGAGGTGCCCAATATGATTGCTAAATATTATACTACCATTGAGGGCTATAAAATGGCCAAAGAAATGGAGTAGTGGTCCATAAGAAGTGTCTATAAGAAAAATGTGTAGGTTACTGCTATACTGCAATCGATTGCATTTTCTTGCCTAGGGTTAATTGGATTATTGATACGTATTGTTATTTCCTTATATTATATTTGGATTTTGTGAAATTATTGTAATAAAATTAAATTAGATGAGTCAACTTTTTTCAATTGAAAATAAACTATATGCCCTATCGGGCGCAACAGGTACCCTAGGGGGGTCTATAGCCAAATACCTTGTAGAAAACGGCGCCAACGTACTATTGTTGGGAAGGTCATTGGATAAATTGGAGGCTAAGTGCAAGGAGCTAAACGGCATTCGTGACAATAGCGCTACCTTGTTTGTTTTGGATGTTATGGACCAAAAGCAACTGAAAGAATTAAAGGATACCATTACCTCTAAGTATGAAAAATTGGACGGACTTATCAATCTGGCCGGAGGTAATATTCCCGGAGCTACCTTAAAACCAGATCAGACCATTTATGATATAGAACTGGGCGATACCCAAAAAGTGGTAGATATCAACTTGTTCGGTACCGTAGTGCCAACTATTGTCCTTAGTGAGATTATGGCCAAACAGGGTTATGGTTCCATAGTCAATATTTCATCCATGGCGGCCAAGCAAACTATATCAAGAGTGTTGGGGTATTCCATGGCAAAAGCGGCGGTGGATATTTTTACCAAGTGGATGGCCAACGAATTGGCTTCTAAATTTAGTGATAAGGTAAGGGTCAATGCCATTGCTCCGGGGTTTTTTATTGGAAACCAGAACAGAAGGTTGCTCACCAATGAAGACGGTTCTTTTACGGATAGGGGGGAGAAAATTATTGCTAATACCCCAATGGCTCGTTTTGGCGATGCATCGGAACTCAACGGAATGGTCCACTACCTGCTTAGTGATGCTTCTTCATTTGTAACGGGAAGTATTTATGAGATAGATGGTGGGTTTAGTTCATTCTCCGGGGTGTAGCAATGCAGTGTTTAAAGAAAACGTTGCGCTGGTTCGGACCAAATTTTGGTGTTTCCCTAAAAGAGATTAAAGAGCTAGGGGTAGATGGTGTTGTAACGGCCTGTCACCAGGTGCCTATTGGTGACATATGGACTTCAGGACAAATTGGCGGACTAAAAAAGGAGATTGAGGATAACGGACTGGAGTGGTCCGTGGTAGAGAGTGTAAATGTCCATAAGGCCATAAAATATGGATTGCCAGAACGGGACCTGTACATTAAAAACTACATAGGGACCCTAAAAAATTTGGCAGAGCACGGCATTAAGGTGGTCTGCTACAATTTTATGCAATTGATAGACTGGACCCGAACCGATTTAAACTATGTACTGCCCACTGGGGCTGTTAGCCTCTTATATAATCCTCTTGCCATTGCAGCTTTTGATCTGTTTGTTTTGGAACGGAAAAATGCCCCAGAAGTTTATGGAGAGCAAATGGTAAAGAAGGCGCATGAATTTTACAACGCACTGGATAGCCATGGGCGTGTACAACTAAAAAATGCCATTTTAGCGGGAATGCCCGGTTCCAAAGACCTTATAGCTATTTCCGATTTTAAGGCCACCTTGGAAGAGGTGGGCAAAATAGAAAAATCCGTATTGCGTGATAACCTTGCTTATTTTTTGAAATCGGTTATTCCAGAGGCAGAAAAATTAGGGCTAAAAATGGCCCTGCATCCAGATGATCCGCCTTTTCCCGTATTTGGGATTCCCCGCATCGCCTCTACCTATGAAGATTTAAAATTTATATTGGATTGCGCTCCTTCTCCCTCTAACGGACTAACATTCTGTTCCGGATCCTTGGGTGCTGTTGGCTCCAATGATTTAATTAAAATGTTAAGGGACTTTGGTCCGGATATCCACTTTTTGCATTTGAGGAACGTATGTCGGGAAGCGGATGGAAGTTTTTATGAAGCAGCCCATTTGGATGGCTCTATACCTATGGCAAAGGTGATGTTGGAAGTGGTACGCGAACAAATTAGAAGACATAAAACAGGAAAGGGTATAGTGAATATCCCAATTCGGCCAGATCATGGCCATGTGCTACTGGACGACAAAGTTAGAAAGGATGAATTCTACCCGGGATATTCCCTAGTGGGAAGGGCAAAGGGAATGGCAGAACTTTACGGGCTGGAACAGGGAATCAGGGAAATGCTGTTATAACTGCTGTGGTGAAAGTGCAATAAGCGGAGGGTTTAACTGAGGAAGATGCAATTATATGACCATATTTGTTGTGAATTGTTGTGAAATTTTAAAAAAAGCCTATATTTAAAGTTTTTTGGAAATAAAATTTAAAGGTTGTTTGCGTTAACGTTAACGACAAGGTAAATAATTGAATATGCAGGTGTACATAACCCTAGGGAAAAAATTAGTTATTGCGATTGGTGTTTTGGCGTGTTTAGGTCTAAATTCTTGTGCCGATATAACAAGTCATAAAACCTTATTCTTTGCCCATTCCTTACCTATTACACATCCGGTTCACAAGGGAATTCTAGCGATGCAGGGGGCTTTAAATGAAAAGTCGGGCGGCAAGCTTCAGATAAAAATTTTTCCGGATGGGCAATTGGGGACAGAACGGGAGGTGTTGGAATTGCTGCAGATAGGCAGTGTGGCCATGACCAAGGTAAGTGCCGCTTCAATGTCCAGTTTTGCTCCGGAGTATAGGGTGTTGGGGGTGCCTTATTTGTTTAGGGACAGCGAACATATGTTTTCGGTATTGGAAGGCAAAGTAGGAAAAGAGCTGTTGGAAGGAGGAAGTGAATATTTGCTTCGTGGTCTTTGTTTTTACGATGCCGGAAGTAGGAGTTTCTACACTTTGGACGGTTTTATTAAGACCCCAAAAGATTTAAATGGCAAAAAGATTAGGGTTATGAACGATCAAATGGCGGTTAACATGGTTAATCGTCTAGGAGGGTCGGCAACGCCCATGGCGTATGGGGAGCTGTATACGGCACTACAACAACGGGTTGTGGATGGTGCAGAGAACAATATTCCTTCATTTGTAACCTCAAACCATTACGAAGTATGTAAATACTATACCGTAGACGAACATAGTATGGTGCCCGATGTGGTAGTGGTAGGGACTAAATTTTGGGATACCTTGAACGATACGGAAAAGGAATGGTTGCAGGCAGCGGCGGATGAAAGTGTGGAAAAACAGAAAAAATATTGGCAGGAAACCGTAGAGGAAGGCTTGGAGATTATTAAAGAGGCCAATGTTGAAATCTACAATCCTGATAAAAGTCTTTTTGTGGAAAAAACCAAACCTATTTTGGAGGAATTGAAGAAAGATCCCGTAATGAAAAAGATAATCGAAGAAATCAATAATCAATAATGCAGACAACATATAAAATATTGAATAAGGCCATAGAAGGGTTGTTAGTATTAATATTCAGTTTGTTAGTGCTGGATGTGGTATGGCAGGTAGTATCCCGATACGTAGTGGGGCAATCCAGTTCCTTTACAGAGGAGTTTGCCAGATTTTCATTGATATGGCTAACGGTATTGGGGGCCGCGTATATTAACGGACAAAAGGAAGGTCATCTTTCCATGGATTTTTTGCTGTCCAAGCTTCCGGCCGATAAACAGAATAGAAGAAATAGGGTCATACAAGTACTAATGGCAGTATTTGCCTTGGTAATCATGGTGATAGGAGGGGGGAACCTCGTTTACACCACCCTAAAGTTAGGGCAATTATCCCCAGCCTTATTGCTGCCATTGGGTTATGTATATGCCATTGTCCCCATATGTGGCCTCATGATTATTTTCTTTTCCATTTATCATATCAAAATAACTTTTAACGCCAACCAGAAATGAGTATTGAAACCATAAGTATACTAGTGTTGTTTATTAGCTTTATGGGGTTGTTGGCCTATGGAGTACCAGTGGCGTATTCCATTGGGATATCTACCACCTTAACACTTCTGATCAACATAGCCTATATGCCCGCTACTACTACGGTAAGTCAAAGAATGACCACGGGAATCGATAACTTTGCCCTTTTGGCCATACCCTTCTTTATTCTGGCGGGGGAGATAATGAACAGGGGAGGTATTGCCAATAGGCTAATAGACTTTGCCAAGTCGCTTATAGGGAGCCTTCCGGGAGGTCTGGCCTATGTTAATATAATTTCGGCCATGTTGTTTGGGGCTATTTCCGGTTCTGCCATTGCAGCAGCTTCGGCAATAGGAAGTACCCTAACCGAAAAGATGGCGAAGGATGGTTACCCACGGGAGTTTAGTGCCGCCGTTAATATTAGTTCCTCCACAACCGGACTTCTAATTCCACCCAGTAACGTATTGATCATTTTTGCCTTGGCCAGTGGGGGTACTGCATCGGTAGCTGCATTGTTTATTGCCGGGTATATTCCGGGAATACTGGTGGGCTTGGCCATTATGACCATGGTCTATTTCTATGCCAGGAAAAAAGGCCTGCCCAAGGAAGAGCGAGTGAGTTTTAAGAAATTGTTCAACGATTTTAAAAAGGCAATATTAAGTCTTACCCTTTTGGTAATCGTTGTAGGAGGTATTGTTGCCGGAATTTTTACGGCCACAGAAGCTGCAGCTATTGCGGTAGTATATGCGGTTTTACTTGGTTTTATCAATAAAGAATTAAAGTTTTCAGATTTTAGGTCCATTCTATTGCGCTCGGCCAAAACAACCGCAATTGTAATGTTTTTAATTTCTACCTCTATGGCCATGTCTTGGTTGTTTTCCTTTGAATCCATTCCCCAATCCTTAACGGGCTTCCTGTTGGAATCTGTAAAGAATCCACTCGTAGTGT
>JBFHGV010000186.1:0-6226 GCA_041582955.1 Arenibacter sp. | reverse complement strand
TTGTAAACACCTATTATAAGGGCATGGTAAATAATGGATCGAACGTACCATATGGTCTGCCATTGAATTATGATTTTTTCGATCCTGCAGATGTGATTACCAACGAGATAGATGAGACTCAGTCCAGAAATGGTTTTTTTGGGAGAATTGCCTATGCGTTTGATGATCGTTATCTACTATCGGCATCAATTAGAAGGGATGGCGATTCACGATTTGGAGCCAATGAAAAATACGCAGTATTCCCAGCACTATCCTTAGGTTGGAATATTCACAATGAATCTTTTTTCGGAAATGCCGATGCGTTTAGCCTATTTAAACTTAGGTTTAGTACAGGGTCTTTGGGAACTGCTTCTTTTTTAGGCTCATACAACTCATTGAGTATTTTGGGCACCTCTCCTACAGCTTTCGGGACAGGATTTCTTATTCCAGAGGATATAGCCAACCCAGATTTAACTTGGCAGACCAATAAAGAGACCAACTATGGTGTTGATTTAGGTTTTGCTAGTAACCGTATTAGATTAAGTGTAGATTATTATACGTCTGATGTTGAAGATATGTTGATAAATCAAAGTGTTTCCGAGGTTCTTGGGACACCAGCTATAAAACTTAATCGCGGGGATGTTACCAGTTCCGGTTTGGAATTTGAACTTAGTACAAAAATAATTACCAATCCAAACTTCTCTTGGAATGTCAACGCCAATTTATCAACTGCCAATTCAGAAATTACCAATCTTGGTGATTTGACGGAACTGCCCAGGCAAATTTACGGTGGACCCAGCGGTAGAGGTCCTGAGTTTAGAAACTATGTAGGAGGTGAAATCGGTGAAATGTGGGGTTATGAAGTAACTGGTGAGGTTGAGACAATACATATGTCAGATCCTTCCAGAGGTGTTGGATTTGGAAGTGGAGAATACTATGTTGTAGACCAAAACGGTGACGGCGAAATTACCTATGAAGGGGATTATGTAAAGTTAGGATCCGCCACTCCCGATTTCTACTGGGGACTTTCAAGTTCAATGAATATTAAGAATTTTGATTTCTCGTTCCAATTCCAAGGATCTCAAGGAGCAGAACTCTACAATATAGACCCTATTTACTGGAAATCACAATTTGGCGGTAGATTAAAGTCCAGTTTTGATGCCAATAGTGACGGTATTGCCGATGCTAGCGGCAAGTTTTATCAAGAGACCAGAAATGCTCATGGTTCAGGGATACAAGATGCCTCATTTACGGCCTTAAGAAACCTAACCTTAGGATACACCCTTAATTCGGATTTAACGGACAAAATTGGCCTAAGTTCTATGAGAATATATCTTGCAGCTACCAATTTGTTGTATATAATGGCAGATGATTATACCTCATTCAACCCTGAAGGTGTAGAGATAGAAAATACAGGTTATGCAGGTCCAACCACATACGGATACCAAGAAGGTGCAAGCCCTATTGTAAGAAGTTTCACTTTGGGTCTAAATGTTAATTTTTAATAAAGAAAACATGAAAAAAATGAAATCTATTTATACAGTTTTAGTTTCCTTGTTGTTGTTAACAGCATGTGATAACGATTTGGATCAAACGCCACCTCTATTACTTGAATCCAGTGGTTTGGAGGAACTTGGACCAGTTTTAAATGCAGCGTATTACTATCAGACCGGTGGTTCAACACCAATGGGTGTGATGGGCGACTTTAGGGCCGACAATATGTTGATGTTAGAAAGCCCATATACCTCATTTGACACCTACAATGCAGATTTAGCAGGCTTGGATTTGGTAGAGCAATTCTTTCGGCCATTCTATAGCAATTTGTACAAGGCAATCTTAAGTGCGAATAACGTCATTGAAAATTCAACGAAGCCCACTGAGATAGCTGAGGCCAAATTCTTAAGAGCTTTGTCCTACTTTAAATTGGTGATGGTTTTTGGTGATGTCACCGTAAATTTATCTCCTTCACCCAGCCCATCCGATTTGTCCATTTTAACAAGACAACCGGCTGCAGACGTTTACAATAACATAATCATTCCAGACTTTCAGGCCGCAATAGCAGGTTTGGATAATTCTGGATTGGCCAGTGGACGCGCATCTAGAATCGCGGCTCAGGCATTTCTGGGAAAAGTATATCTATACAGAGGTAATTTTTCCGAAGCTGCAACAACGCTTGGAACTGTAGTAAGCGGTGCTGCTGCAGCAGGGATTAGTTTGGAAAGCGACTTTGCCAACGTTGTAGTAGACGGTAATTCAGAAATTATTTTTGCAACCCAATTATCAACTTCAGTTCCAAACGCCTATGGATCGGCCACCACCTTTGTAGGATGGTTTAGCGGGGCCGATACAAAATCCCTTACACCTTTGGACCCGCGCCTAACTGCCGCTTTTGACGCCAGTAGTGCCGCTGGAGGAGGTACGGATTTAAGAAAGGCGCTAACTATTGACACTGATAATCAAAATGGTAGTAAGAAATATACAGGAGCTCTTGACCAGGACTATATCGAACTCAGGTTATCCGATGTTATTCTAATGCACGCAGAAGCTCTGAATGAAACTGGCTCCGCTGCAACCACAGTACTTCCACTATTGGAT
Source organism: Arenibacter sp. (assembly GCA_041582955.1). Classification (GTDB taxonomy): domain Bacteria; phylum Bacteroidota; class Bacteroidia; order Flavobacteriales; family Flavobacteriaceae; genus Arenibacter. The sequence goes on along the minus strand of JBFHGV010000186.1, from coordinate 3,652 downwards.
CCTATAAGAACCAGGGCAGGTTTAAACAGTTTAACAGGAACGGTAAGCTCGCAAGCAGATGTAAGACAGGCAATTGCAGACGAAAGAAGAGTGGAGTTGGCCCTTGAAGGACATAGATGGTTTGATTTGGTTAGAACAGGAACAGTAGATGCTGAAATGGGAGCAACGATTAGCAGTGATTACTATGTGTTTCCAATACCAAACTCAGAAATTCTTGCGAGCGACGGAGTTATTACCCAAAATGATGGTTACTAAACCTTGATAAAAATATCACAAGGTCGTTGATTATTTATAGACTAGGGACAAAAAAGAATTTGCAGGGTTGCGGTCCTCTGAGCAGGAGGTAGAACTTTAAGCATGGAATATATAAATGGATATGAACACATGGGACCGCACTCTTAAAGGACTAGTAGTTTAGTTAGTTTTGTTTTAAAGTTTACTGGCTTGATGTCAGGCCAGTGAACTTTTTTTAAAAGTAACTTAAATGCAAAAAGGCAGGAATTATAAGTGAGTAATATTTTTCTCGATTGCGTTTTATGCCTAAATTTGACAAACCAATCTGGTTAACCAATTATAGTATTAATAAGATTAGCATGAAAACAGAAATTCTCCCGAAAAACGAAAACGACGCACTTCAGAAAGAAATTATATCCAAGATTAGGGATTACATAAATTACAAGAACCTGGAGCCAGGGGATAAATTACCCTCGGAAAGGAAGCTTTCAGAAAGTTTTGAAGTTAGTAGAAGCAATGTAAGGGAAGCAATTCAGACTTTGGAATACTATGGACTATTAAAGTCAAAGCCGCAGAGCGGTACCTTTGTAGCCGATATAGGTTCTGTGGCATTAAATGGTATGATCACGGATATTCTAAGGCTTGAAAAACCCGATTTCAAATCCTTGGTAGAGACAAGAATTCTATTGGAATTGAAAACCGTAAGATTGGCAGCGCTGCGAAGGACCAAAGAGGAATTGAAAGAAATAGAGGAGGCTTTGGAGGCTTATTCAAAGAAGGTAATGAATGGTGAAGATGCAGTACAGGAAGATCTTTTGTTTCACTTGGCAATAGCAAAAGCAAGCGGGAATAGTACCATAAATACATTTATGCTAACAATTACGCCAGAGATCATTACCAACTTTGCCAAATATCACGTTTGTGACAAGAATATCGCTTTTATTGGAATTCAAGAGCATAGGGACATTTATGAAGCCATCAAGAATCAGGATCCCCAATTGGCCAAGGAAAAAATGAAAGTACATTTTAAAATGCTATATCAATATTGTTACAATATTAAAGATTAACAAAAATCACCAAGGGATAAAATCGCACACTTTTATCGCCTTTAAAAAATAATCTGAAGGGAAATAATACTTGAAATTACACCGTAATTTGCGTAGTATTTAAATTACGATTTAAATACTTCCAATATTTTCAAGCCTAATTCAAGTATTAAAAGAGCACGGATAATTTATCCGCTTACCTGCTATGGCCTATAAATGACATAGCAACAATAATATCAAACCAAAGCAAAATACTATGAAAATTAAAGGATTACGTTGGTTCATTATCGGTCTTATATTTTTGGCAACTGTTATTAATTATATAGACAGAAGTGCTTTGTCCATTATGTGGGGCAATGAAAATGTTGAAGGTTCCATATCCCATTCTTTGGGCCTCACAAAAGATCACTATAGTTATATCCTAAACATTTTTATGGTTGCCTATGCCCTGGGACAATTATTCTCGGGCAAGCTCTTCGATAAAGTTGGTACTAGGATTGGATACGTTATAAGTATAGGTATTTGGAGCTTGTCCACCTTATTGCATTCCACCGTAAGAGGTTTTTTATCCTTGGCATTTTTCCGAACTACCTTAGGATTATCTGAGGCGGGAAACTGGCCAGGTGCAGTAAAAAGTAATGCCGAGTGGTTTCCAATAAAAGAACGGGCCATAGCCCAAGGCTTATTTAATGCCGGGGCCTCCATTGGGTCGGTTATAGCACCACCTCTAATAGCACTTCTTTTTGTAGCCTATGGTTGGGAGGTGACGTTTATAATAGTTGGGGCCATAGGTCTTTTATGGATTATTCCTTGGCTTTTAATTAATAAAGCAGGACCAAAAAAGCATCCTTGGATAACAGAGGAAGAGCGAAAATTTATTTCCGAAGGGCAAAGTATAGCCGATCAAAATGCCACCGACGATCAAAAAGGATTAAGCCTTAAGGAAATACTTTCATATAAAGAATCTTGGGCCATTGTTGCAAGTAGATTCTTCTTAGAACCTATCTGGTGGCTCTTTGTAGGCTGGATGCCAATATACTTATTTGACGTGTACGGCTTTAACGTAAAAGAAGTGGGAATGTTTGCGTGGGTTCCTTATGTAGGTGCAGCCATTGGGAGTATTGCAGGTGGCTACGTTTCCGGAGTTATTATTGCAAAAACAAACTCAATAAACAAAGGTAGGAAAACCACCATTTTCATAGGAGGTCTTATCATGGTCCTAGGTCTTATATCAACAATATTATTTGCGGACACTCCAGAGAAATTCGTTGCGATCGTATTTATAGTGTTGTTCGGATTTCAGTTTGCCATTGGAAATATCCAAACCCTTCCGAGCGACTTTTTTAGTGGTAAATCTGTAGGATCCTTAGCTGGTCTAGGTGGTATGGTAGGTGTGTTTTCTGTAATCATCATGAACTTTTTAGTACCCGTAATTGCGAAAGTTTCCTATACCCCCATTTTTGTGGCCATAGCCATCTTTGTTCCACTTGGAGTAGGATCTATCTATTATTTCGCAAAGAATATAAAGTCAGTAGAATAATTTAAAATTTAATAATATAAAAATTGAAATATGAGTAATTCAAAGGGAAAAGTAGCAGTTATAACAGGAGCTACCGGAGGCATAGGTTTCGAAGTAGCTAAAAGATTGGGTAAAGACGGATTTACAGTAGTATTGAACGGTATAGATGATGAAGGAGGAGCTAAAAGAATTAAAGAGCTTACTTCAGAAGGCATCACTGCCGAATATTACGGATTTGATGTTACCAAGGAAGTAGAAGTAACCGCAAACATTAATAAGATCGGGAAAAAATATGGAAAAATTGATGTTCTTGTAAACAATGCAGGTGGACTTGGGGGAAGATCCAGATTTGAAGAAATGACAACAGAATTTTACCGTTTTGTAATGGCATTAAACCTGGATTCAGTGTTTTTCGCTTCTAGAGCTGCCATACCTTATCTAAAAAAAGGAGATCTTCCTACTATAATCAACTATACCTCCATTGCAGGTTGGAATGCCGGAGGACCTGGAGCAGGAATTTATGGAACATCCAAAGCGGGTGTTCATGCCATTACTAGGGCCCTGGCCAAAGACCTTGCCGAATATGGGATTAGAGTAAATGCAGTATCTCCAGGTACCATTGACACCCCTTTCCATACAGAAATCAAATCTACCAAACCAGAAGTATTCGCTTCTTGGAAAAACAATATTTTGTTAGGAAGATTAGGTCAACCTGAGGAAGTAGCCTCTGTAATTTCATTTTTAGCTGGGAAGGATGCAGCTTTCCTTACGGCCGAAACTATCCAAATAGGTGGTGGACAAGGTTTAGGAATTTAAAAAAACAAACAAAAAGGTAATAAGTAATTAAAATCCG
>JBFHGV010000185.1:0-6288 GCA_041582955.1 Arenibacter sp. | reverse complement strand
CGAGATTTAAAATCGGTTCAGGTATAGATACCATGGATACAACTCAGGCAAACGAGTCTCCGGCAAAACCGGGGCGGTTCAATGCGCCCATCTGGAGTCTCATAAAGTCGTACACCCTTTGAGGTCAGGGAGGTCACAACCGCCGGTAGGACATCCCCCTGCTCTAGTAGCCCTCGTTTTGCAAAAGATAGCCTTCCTCGTTATAGGCACCATCGATAGCACTTTGCGGAATAGGGAACAATCTGTGATTTACATCGGTATCGGTCTTCTCGGTCCAAGAGTCTTCGTATTTTCCAAAACGAATTTGGTCTCCACGCCTAAACCCTTCCCAATAGAGTTCAAAGCCCCGCTCACGGAACATTATGTCCAAATCAATGGCATCCAACGCCGGCGGAGTTTGATCGGGGCGGGCCGTTCTTGACGCCCGTAACGTATTTACATCGGCAAGAGCACCGCCTGTGTCACCGTTTCTTAATTTGGCTTCCGCCCTCATCAAATACACCTCAGCCAAACGCATCAACACCAGATCCACGCTGCTAAAATTGTTTCCGTTTGGAGACGTACGGCTAAACTGGTATTTGGAGCATCTGTACCCCGTATGGTGCAAGGAACCCTCATTGGTAAAGTCAACGTTGAGGGTATGGCTTACATATTCGGGCCCATTTCCTCTTCTGTTTTTTACCGGGTAAATTCTAACACCGGTATCACAAGTTAAAAATGCGCCATCATCGCCTTTTCTAGGTCCCCACAGCGTGCCGCGCAGAATTCCACGGTCTATCTCAAATTGGTTTGGTTCTACACAGTAATAGCTGTTTTCCGTTTCGGTGGCGAGCACTTGCTCACGACCTTCAAAATCCTGTAGTTGAGCATCAGGAACAATGGTGTTCTTTTGATAGAACCTGGCATCGGCATCTGCAGGATCAACTTCCCCGTAGGCATCTACCCATGTTTGATAGAAATCTGTGGTAACTGCGGGTCCGTCTGTACCATCGGCACTAGGAAATTCAGGTCTTGGAAACAAGGATCCTGCGATAGACCAATAGGCCCATCGGCTATGCTCCCTATTTAGCACACCACGTTGGTCCAAAGCAAATATAAGCTCTGGGTTACTATTGTTGTCATCGTTGAACAGCTCAAAATATTCAGGAGACAAGGAGAACGCATCGGAATTTATGATGTTGTTGGTATACTGTATGACCAAGTCCATGTCTTCTTGAGTAAAATTAGGTGTACCATAGGGGTCACGATAAACCGCTGAATTCAGGTACAACCTTGCGAGAAAGCCCCATACAGCAGCCTGGGTTATCCTACCAGGGCCGCGGCTGGTATTTATGACATCTACCACAGATAGCAGTTCACTTTCAATATAATCAATGGCTTCTTGGTTCCGAAGCACCTCTGAAAGCTGGTCCGATGACTCCTTCTTAAGTACAAGTCCCCAACTATCCAACATTAACATATTTAAATATGCCCTTAAGGCCTTCATTTCATACAGAGCCTCGGCAGCATCAGCATTCCCCTCATCTGCCAATGGAGTCAACACTTCAATGGCGGACAAGGTTCTGGAGATATTGGTCGTAAGCTGGTTCCAGCCAGCACCGACCAAATCGTTCGTTGGGGTAATGGTATGCTGGTGGGTGGCTATGAACTTACCTCCATCAAACCAGTCGGTTCCCCCGCGAAAAGGAAGTATTGCCTCATCGGAGGCGATAAGTTGTAATCCATAATAATTCGTATGCCTCCAAACCCAGGAAACAAAACCATAGGCCGGTGCAATGGCCCCGCTAACGGTTTCGGATTGGCCTCCAAATTCAGCTTCATCCAGTCTTTCTTCTTCCAGGTCCGTACAGTTAAAGTTCAACATCGCACAGACCACAAGTGCTATAATTACAAATCTATTTTTCATCTTTGACACATTTTTTTGATTAAAAGGATACGTTTAAGCCAAATAGGATCGTTCTCGGGCTGGGATAGGTAAAACGGTCTATTCCGAACGTTTGAATACCATCAATGTCGGCATTGGTATTTACTTCTGGATCAAAGCCCGAATAGTCTGTTATCACTAATAGGTTTTGACCGGTTATATTAAAACGGATGCTGTTCACAAAATCCCCTAATCCCAAATCCTGTGGATTCAAGGTGTATCCCAAAGTGGCATTGTTTAAACGTAAATAGCTGCCATCTTCCAAGTATCTTGTAGAGACTTCATTGGAATTGCTGGTGCTCTCGTTGGGAAATTCAGCCGCAAAAGGTGTAGTGTTCAAGTTTCTACTAAGCTGACCCTTGGTGAACAACGACATAGCGGTGTGGTTATATATCTTATTCCCTGACACCCCATTAAAATTAAATCCTAGATCAAAGCTTTTGTAATTAAAATTCAGGTAAAAGGCGTAAATCAAATCGGGTAATGCACTACCTACCGCATACCTGTCATTGTCCAAAGATTCACCATCGGGAACAACATCCCTGAACTCGTTCAATCCGTCTGCACCTATTCCAATAAAGTCTTTCATGTAGAAAGCACCAATGGGCTCATTATTAATGTAGCCATTGATCGTAGCGCCCGTCTGGCCAGCTCCCGAGGCCGCACCTGTAGTTATCACCTCAAATTGGGAGTCAACCACTTTATTATCAGTATAGGCAACGTTTCCACCAATATTGAACGTAAAATCCTCGCTAAAACTTCCATTGTAATCCAATGTAAATTCAACTCCGGTGTTCTTAATTTCCATGTCCGGAATATTGGTCCATATTTTTTCGGTGGGCTGTATAGGGTCTATCCTGTTGGCAAATAGTACCACATCACTGGCCACTTTATTGAAATAATCCAAAGCGCCTGTCAACTGATTTTTGAACAACCCAAAATCCAAACCGATATTGGTCTGTGTTGAAACTTCCCATTTAAGGTCTGGATATGCCGTACGTACCGGTACCGTTCCAAAGGGATAATCGTCTAAGGTTACTTCGTTGCCTCCAATGGGGTAGGTATCATTTTCGGTCTTTGAGTCCACATAACTAGCTAAACTCACTTTGCTTGGAATACCATCTTGGTTACCAGTTTGTCCCCAGCTTGCCCTTAATTTTAGATTGCTGAACACTTCGCTATCGGCCATAAAGTCTTCCTTGCTAATATTCCAGCCCAAAGCCACTGAAGGGAAATATCCATATTTGTTGTTTTTACCAAACCTGGAAGAACCATCCGCTCGTAAGGTTGCCGTTAACAGATACTTGTCCTGATACCCATAATTCAGTCGGCCAAAAAATGATTGTTGCTCATTAATATATGCCACAGAATTCAATGTAGTGGGACGCACCTCAGTGCTTATCTGGTCTTGATATCGCGGCTCAATGTCATTGAGGGCAAATCCTTCCAATTCAAACTGCTTCTGTTTGTAAATTGTCTCTTGGTAAGAGTGACCTGCCAGCAGGGTCACATTGTGATCACCCGTGCTAAATGCATAGGTTAATGTATTCTCTACCAAAGTATTGCTATTTGTGATGGTTCTGGAATCCAACTCACCAAATTCCTCACCTTCCAGCAGGGCAAAAGGCTCGCTCTGTATATCTCTATCGGTGGAAGAATAATCTACCCCCAAGTTTACTTTATACGTAAGGCCATCAATAATTTCAATAGAGGGCGAAATATTTGCCAAGATTCTGTGGTTGTTGGCCTCATCTGTGTACAGCCGATTGCGCTGAATTGGATTTAACCGCTCTTCCAATAAGGTTGGCTCACCATTGGTGAACACTGGAATGGTGGGATTCAATTGTAACATATCGGTCACAATTGCCGATATATCGGGTCTTTCATTAACAGTCTTTGCGGCGGTAAGGTTGAATTCCACATTCAAACGTCCATCCAGGGCCTTTTGGGTTAAATTCACCCTGCCCGAATACCTTTTTAAATAACTATTGTTATATAAGCCTTCTTGGTCATCTACTCCTCCTGACACATAGTAAGAGAACTTACCTCCGGTACTACCACTCATAGAGAGATTAACCCTTTTAGAAATACCCGTTCTAGTCAATTGATCTTCCCAATTGGTATTGGCACCCCCGTCAATCAATGTTCCCCCAACTGCAGGTACCTGTTGCCTAAATTCATCAGCGGAGAATACATCCATTCCGTTCGCCAAGGATGACATGGCCGTAGATACCGATAAATTCATTTCGGTTTTCCCTGTTTTCCCTCTTTTGGTTGTAATGGCAATTACCCCATTGGCAGCCCTTGCCCCGTAAATTGCCGCAGCAGATGCGTCCTTAAGGACATCTATCGAGGCAATGTCTTGGGGATTGATAAAGTTCAAAGGGTTTGAGGCCACCCCGGTAGGACTATTGTCGATAACAAACCCATCCACTACAAAAAGTGGTGTGGTACCGGATCTTAGACTTCCTACCCCACGAATAATAATGTTCTGTGCAGCCCCAGGCTCTCCACTAACAGAGGTAACATTAACCCCTGACACCTTACCTTGTAATAGCTGGCCAGGGTTGGTAACAACACCTTGATTAAAGCTTTCGCTCTTTAAAGAACCGATAGCACCGGTTACATCCGACTTTTTTTGAACCCCATAACCCACTACGACCACTTCGTCCAGTAAGGAGGAATCCTCCTCTAACGCTATACTTACAGAGCTTTGACCGTTGAGCGGAATGTCCTTGGAGGCATACCCTAAAAAGGATACAGCGAGAATTGCATTTACATCAGACACTTGTAAGGTGAAATTACCTTCAAAATCTGTCGTAGTTCCATTCGAAGTCCCCTTTTCCAGCACTGTAGCACCGGGCAAAGGAATATTCTGTTCATCGGACACCGTACCGGTAACTGTGGTCTGTGCCCATGATGCCATAGTTGTGCCTATCACAAAGATAAACATCAAAAATTTAAGTTTCTTCATATTTTAGCAGTTTTAATTAGTTTTGTCATAACCAATTTAACACTATTTTAAGAATATCGGAATTATACGGTCTTAAAAAACAATGCAAAGGTTTGCATATATCCAATTGGGAAGAAATTTCTTACAGATATAATCCCCCTAGTTCAGGTTAACGTTTTCTGACCTGTTTCGTCACTCCCTATAAGGTTGCTGAACCAAGTTAAAAAACTAGTGTTGCACTAACTATCTTGCTCCTTCCCAACTTGGGTAAACAATCACCATAGTCAATTTACACAGTACCATAAATTCGTTTCCGCTTAATAATCTTAATTGGTTATTCACCACTAAACTATATAATTGGAGATAGGAAAATTGAGCGATTTTATAACTTCACCTTAGGTTTACGTTTTAATAACAGCGGTATGGTTTTGTTGAAGAAACTCCTTTAAGGAGCCACATATATAGGTATAGTCAAGAAAATAAACTCTTATGGGGAACAGCCCATACCACTGCCTCTTATTACTTGAAACAAAACACTTTACACTATAAAAAAAAATGGACCAGTGCCCATTGTCTAACGTGCAAATTGTTTTACCAATGCTGTATGAAGCATTAACAATTTCCTAACGGGTATAAGGAGGTTTTGAAATTTTTGGTGCTGCATTTTGGATTCAATATTGAAAAGTGCCTACGACATAGCACCTCAACTTTAAACACAAGATGGCGGAATAAAGTAGCCACTGCCTAGGAATACATAAATTTCCACTTCACAAACACCCATGCGGAAAAACTACGCTTTCTTAAAACGGATCTAAAAGTCAAAGGTATAGACTACTCCAAGGGTAAGGGTAGACCAGGTTCTATTATCCAATTCTATCCCGGTATACGAAAAATTCACTTCTGTCTGTGCGCCCATTAAATAACCTATGGTTGGCCTGTAATACAATCCACCCTCATTGCCGTCGTTTATTCCGATGGCCTGACCAACATCGGCCCCAATTGAGAACGAATTGGAAGTCCAAAACCTTATTGAGCCTGCCAGGGGCATAAATTGTATGTTGGGCAAATCGGCAGAAAAAAGCTCCCTATCGTACTTTTCGGGAAAACCATTAACGAAGCCTGTCATGATTCCGAGATCAACCACCTCACTTACTCCCCATCTATAACCCAGATCCAATCCGGCTACTATACTTAACTCATCACTAAATTCCTCCAGAGGCAGTCCGCCGTGAATTCCGATTTTCATGCCTTTTTGGGCAAACAGGCCCATTCCTAACAAGGTAAATACGATGGTGACAATTTTGGTTTTCATGAATGTTGGTTTTTTATTGGTAGGGCTAAAACTATCATTTCCCATAAAACAGTCCACATTTTTGTTGTAAAACGGTCAAAAAAGGTTGTGGAGGAGCGG
>JBFHGV010000184.1:0-6331 GCA_041582955.1 Arenibacter sp. | reverse complement strand
TTATTGTTCCAGGACTAAGTAGTGCCATTGCCGTACCCGCCAGTCAGGGGATACCTGTTACCCGGAGAGGATTGAGCAGTAGTTTCTGGGTCATGACAGCCACCAAGCGCGATGGCACATTTTCCGAAGACCTTAGTTTAGCAGCACAATCCACTGCCACAATGGTCATTTTAATGGGCACACGGAGACTCCTTGATATTGCCAATATAGTTAGTCAGTATAGAAATGATAACACCCCCTTGGCCATTATTCAGAACGGCACCATGGAAAAGGAGTCCTGTATTACAGCTTTGCTAAAAGATGCCAAATCAATAGCCAACAAAATAGATGTATCCCAGCCTGGAATAATTGTCATAGGAGAAGTGGTGGCTGAGCATCCATCTTTTTTTGAAGAAGAAATACAAAGAGCTTTATTCTCCCATAGGTAGTGATTCTAGTGCCATTTAGGCATATGATGATATAAGACACCTATTTTATTCAAATCCCTAAAATAGGCATCGATTTATTCCCAATTGAATAAAAATTGAATCATATTCGTTTATTACGTAGTAATATTGCACGCAACTACGTATTTATACTTATTTTTGAATTGCACTAAGTAATTAGAAACCTTAAAACAATTCAGATATGAAGCAATTTGTCTCTACAAAAGCTACTAAATTGGAACTTTTAAACTTTAAAAGTTTACCTACCCGAACTTTTTGGATAACCTCTATCGCCTTTTTTACCTGCTTTTTTGCTTGGTTTGGCATTGTGCCATTTATGCCCAATGTGGTCAAAGATTTAGGATTAACGCCCACTCAAAAATGGAACTCCATTATTTTGGCGGTATCCGGTACTGTATTTGCCCGTTTGCTTATTGGTAAACTTTGTGATAAGTACGGACCACGACTATGCTATACTTATTTATTGGTACTGGGGGCTATACCGGTTATATTGCTGGGTTTTGTACAAACTCCACTTCAATTTTTGGTTTGTAGATTATTTATCGGTTTTATTGGAGCTTCGTTTGTTATCACTCAATTCCATACCTCTATAATGTTTGCGCCAAATATTGTAGGTACGGCCAACGCCACCTCTGCTGGTTGGGGAAATTTAGGTGGGGGAGCCAATAGATTGGGCATGCCATTGATTGCTGCCGCCGTGGTAAGTTTTGGTATTTCCGAAGAGATAGCATGGCGCTATTCAATGATTATAGCTGGGATAATATGCTTTTCTATGGGAATCATATATTTCTTTTTTACCCAGGATACACCAGAAGGCAATTATAGGGAGCTGAAGAAGGAAGGAAAAATGCCTAACCTTAAAAAAGATGAAGTGCCATTCTTAGACACCTTAAAAGACTATAGGGTGTGGATTCTATTCTTGGTGTATGCGGCATGTTTTGGCATTGAGCTCACCGTATACGGTACTATGGACGATTATTTGCAGAATAGATTTGGCTTGAACAGGTCCACTGCGGGAAATTTGGTGCTTTCGTTCGCACTAATGAATATTTTCGCCAGGACCTTGGGTGGCTTTTTTGGTGACTTGTTCGGAAAATTAAAAGGTTTACGCGGAAGAGTTGTTTTTCTAGCACTTATTATGGCCATTGAAGGGTTGATGCTTTCCATTTTCTCCCTTACCACAAGTTTGGTAATGGGGATGATATTCTTAATAGCCTTTAGTCTTACAGTGCAAATGGCAGAAGGAGCTACTTTTTCCGTTGTCCCCTTCATTAACAAAAAGGCAATTGGCTCTATTTCGGGTATTGTGGGAGCAGGTGGTAATGTTGGTGCGTTTTTGGCCGCAATGCTTTTAAAGTCTAAGTCGGCCGTAGCCGAAAGTACAGCTATAGCCGCCAACAGCGCGTTGGGGGAACAAGCTATTAAGGCCGCACAAACCACTGCTGCGGCAACAGCCGTTTCCAGCGGGTATTTTATTATTGGTGGATGCATAATCACCGCGGCCGCATTATCCTTAACAATAAAATTTGCAGCCTCGGAAGAGAAGCGGGGAGAGGTTGGTCAAATGACCTTATCAACTATTGAAAAATAAAATTCATTTTGGAAATCACAACCCTATACAGACCAATTAAAATGACAGGTAAACATACCGTAGCTGGTATGGATTGTAGTATCTGTGATAATAAAAACTGTCTTGTGAACAAGAACATTACTTCTTCCTCAGTAAGACTATTTGTGGATAAGAAGACAGAGATCCAATGCAAAAAAGGACAGCAATTTATTATTGAAGGTGCTCCGGTAAACGGGCTTTTCTTTATCCTGCAAGGCAAGGTAAAGGTCTATAGAACCGGTATTAATGGCAAGGAACAGATTGTGCGTTTTGCCAAAGCTGGCGAAATAATAGGACATAGGGGTTTTGGAACAGAAGAATACTATTCCATTGGGGCTATTGCCCTGGAAAACACCAGCCTTTGCTACTTTTCAAAAGAACTACTTCAGGAGGTATTGAAAAGCGATCCCTCATTTACTTATGACCTTATGCTGTTTTACGCCAATGAACTCAATAAGAGCGAGGCTAAGGTAAAATCAATCTCCCAAATGACGGTAAGAGAAAGGGTAATTGATACCTTATTATACCTGCACAGAAAATTTGGTAATGTAAATGGGTATATAGATTTGGCACTGAGTAGGAGGGAATATGCCGATTATGCAGGTACAACCGAGGAACAGGTAATCCGCATATTTTCCATTCTAAAAAAAGAAAAATTAATCACAGCCAAAGGAAAAAAAATAGGATGTCCCAATATTGAACTTCTAAAAAGAGAAATATCGGATCACAATTTCTTTCTTGACGGATAGATAAAATATTTTTGATGACCTCTGATTTAAAAAAGCTGCCCTATGCAGCTTTTTTTATTATAGGTAAATGATATATGGGATTCCCATGACATTGGAAAAAATAGGGATATTACCCTCCCTTATCCATATACGTAGGACTACTGGACTTTTATGTGCTGAATATACCGTTAATTTTTAGTAATGCATCCCAACCAACTACTTTCCTGATTTTTCGCAGTTTTATTTATGGTTGAAAAAGCTGTTTTTCCATGAGATATGACATATGGCCTAAGTTACATTACGTATATATTTGTAAAAAATAAGTACTAATACGTAGAACAATGTAAAATGATAGATATGAAACCGTTATTTAAAACAACCACCTTAGTTCTTGCCCTATCCCTATTACTTACTTCTTGTGGGGATAAAAAGAAAACATCACAGACCGTTACCGAGGTATCAAAAACATCCTTGGAAATTGAAAAGCCACAATTGACTTTTGGATTTATAAAACTAACCGATATGGCCCCCTTGGCCATTGCCAAAGAAAAAGGCTTCTTTGAGGAGGAAGGGCTATTTGTTTCCGTAGAGGCGCAATCCAATTGGAAAAATATTTTGGATAGGGTAATAGACGGACAATTGGATGGATCACATATGTTGGCAGGTCAGCCAATTGCTGCTGGGGCTGGATTTGGAAGGCAAGCGGAGTTGGTTACCCCTTTTTCTATGGATCTCAATGGAAATGGTATAACCGTCTCCAATGATGTTTGGTCTAAAATGAAACCAAATGTCCCCAAGGACGAGGATGGCAAGCCCATTCATCCTATCAAGGCAGATGCCCTAAAGCCCGTTATCAAGGAGTATAAAAACAGTGGTAAGCCTTTTAAAATGGGAATGGTATTCCCGGTTTCTACCCATAATTACGAAATCCGCTATTGGTTGGCGGCTGCTGGGGTTCATCCTGGGATGTATACCAAGGATAACGTACAGGGTCAAATAGGAGCTGATGTCCTATTGTCCGTTACCCCTCCACCACAGATGCCAGCTACCTTGGAAGCCGGTACTATATATGGGTATTGCGTGGGGGAACCATGGAACCAACAGGCCGTTTTTAAGGGTATTGGCGTACCCGTAACTACCAATTATGATATTTGGAAGAACAATCCGGAAAAGGTCTTCGTGATGACCAAGAAATTTGTTGAAGAAAACCCCAATACGGCTATAGCCATTACCAAAGCTCTAATACGTGCGGGCAAGTGGTTAGATGAACCATCCAATAGACCAGAAGCGGTCAAGATTCTTTCCATGCCACAATACGTAGGAGCGGACGAGGTAGTATTGGCCAACTCCATGACGGGAACTTTTGAATTTGAAAAAGGGGACAAGCGGTCTATGCCCGACTTTAATGTTTTCTACAAATATAACGCAACCTACCCCTTCTATTCAGACGGTATATGGTTCTTGACCCAGATGAGACGTTGGGGCCAAATTACCGAGGCTAAACCGGCAAACTGGTACAAAGAGACCATAGCGGAAATCTACCGGCCCGATGTATGGAAGAAAGCTGCTGAACTGCTGGTTAAAGAAGGACATATACCCGCTTCGGATATCCCTAATACCGACGGCTATAAACCGGTTACAACCGACTTTATAGATGGGAATTCCTATGACGCAAAGGACCCCATTGGATACATTAACAGTTTTGCTATAGGGAACAAGGACTAAACAAATAAAACCACAAAAATGAAACAGAGTCTAACAATACAAAAGGTTACCCAGCTAATCGGTCCAGGAGGCCTAAAAAGCCTAACCAATCTTTTTTCTGGAGAAATTGGAAAAGATGCGGTTATTGCAATGCTGAAAAAAGTAGTAGCTCCATTGGCCTCCATATTGTTATTTATAGGGCTTTGGCATTCCGGTGCCAAGGCGCTGTACAATATGGAAGCTGATTTCAAAATTGAAAAGGCCCTGAATGATCAGGGAGAAAAGGCTGCGGAAGAAATGAGGGCCTGTATTGCAGCTGGCGAAACGGGCTGTCAACCAAACACCTTGCCCTCACCGGCCCAGGTTTGGGCTTCCTATAAATCCTTGCTCAAGGACCATAATGCCATAAGAGCCGATAAACTGGCCTTTAAGGAAAAAACAGCTGCAATGAATGCCAAACGTATTGCAGAAGGAAAGGATGCGATAACCTATACAGGGCGTCCTTCATTTGTAGATCAAATCATGACCAGCTTAAAAACAGTTTTTGCGGGATTCCTCTTGGCCCTATTGATTGCGGTACCAATAGGTATTCTAATAGGCCTTAGCGATACCCTTAGAAGCTCGGTAAATTGGCTGATCCAGATTTTAAAACCTGTTTCCCCCGTTGTTTGGCTCTTGTTGGTCTTTATGATCGTAAAAACAATGACCAAAAATTCAGAGTCGGACAGTGCCTTTATCATTTCCTTTATAAGTGTAGGACTATGTGCCATGTGGCCTACTTTGGTCAATACCGCCATAGGTGTTGCCTCTGTGGACAAGGATTATATTAATGTGGCCAAAGTATTAAAATTGGGGGCAGTGCAAAAGGTATTCAAGGTAATACTCCCTTCTTCCTTACCCCTAATTTTTACCGGACTTCGCATAACACTTTCGGTGGCTTGGATGGTCTTGATAGCTATCGAATTATTGGCCCAGAGTCCTGGATTGGGATCATTTGTTTGGGAGGAATTTCAAAATGGAGCTATGGACTCCAATTCAAAAATTATAGTGGCCATGTTTGTTATTGGTATCATCGGTTTTTTATTGGATAGAATAATGTTGACCATACAGAAAATGGTCTCATTTAATAAAAATGAAGGCGTTTAACCCCTAAAACAGACGTATGGCGTATTTAGAACTTAAAAATGTATGCAAGACCTATGGTCAAGGAACCAACAGTACCGAAGTACTTTCAAATATAAACCTAAAGATTGAGGAAGGTGAATTTGTGGCTATTGTTGGGTTTACAGGTAGTGGTAAGACCACCTTGGTGAACTTGATAAACGGACTGCTGAAACCCACCAGTGGCGAAGTGTTGTTTAAAGGGATCCCTGTTGTGGATACCAGTCATGAAAGAGGAGTGATTTTTCAAAACTATTCATTGCTTCCCTGGCTAACCGTAGGGCAGAATGTGGCCATGGCCGTAAAAGAGGCCTTCCCTACCGAAAGTAAGACCGAACGCTCCAAAAGAGTTTCCAATTATGTGGAAATGGTAGGGCTGGCCTCTGCCATACACAAAAGGCCCAAGGAACTATCAGGAGGCATGAGACAGCGCGTAGCAGTGGCCAGAGCCCTTGCCATGAAACCGGAAATGATCATCATGGACGAACCTTTGGGCGCCTTGGATGCCCTTACCAGAGGAAATTTACAGGACGAAATTCTCAATATCTGGAGTAAGGACAAACGCACCGCCCTCTTGATTACGAACGATGTGGATGAGGGAATTTATATGGCTGATAGGATTATCCCCCTAAAACCAGGACCTCGTGCCACCTTGGGACCGGAATTTAAAATAGATATTCAAC
>JBFHGV010000183.1:0-6333 GCA_041582955.1 Arenibacter sp. | reverse complement strand
GAATATTCCCCTCCTTTGATATTGGACACAACCACCTATCACAGAAAGGGAATTCTTTACAGTAAATATATCAATTTTTACTTAGGCCTTCACATAGTCGGTCCCATATGGCTTTCTCTGTTCACGGTGCAACATTGCATTGGCCTCGTCATCGTTAACAAACATCTCCTTATCATTGTCCCATTCCAATTTTCTATCAAACTGCATGGCAATATCACTGATCAGACAGGTTACGCAGGCTTTATGCCCTTTTTCTATTGGCGATATTGGCGCCTTTCTTGTTTTTATACAATCTAACCAGTTCCCGTGTTGATCATCTATTTTTTCCAGATGGATTTCGTTCTCTCCAATTACCGATTCCAAAATCTTAGGATCGGAGGCATTTAGGGCTTTGCTGCTTTTCTCCTTGTCTACCGGATCGGAAGCTGATGCCGTATAGGCTCCACGGGAAACAAAAATCCACCCATCTTCTCCTATATATTTAATACCATTGGGATAGCCCCCACTAGTATAAACGGTAATACCATTATCATATTCGTGCTTCACAAAGAAATCTCCATGTACGTTCCACAAGCCCGATTTTGGAAACTCGGCCAAGGCTTCCACAGAAGTAGGGCCCGTTAGTTCCGTATCCATACCCCAGGCAGCGGAATCATAATGATGCTGTCCCCAGCCTGTAATCATACCAGCACCATAGCTTCTTAAACGAAGCCAGCCTGGACGGCTATAGCCTTGTTGTGGGTGCACTCCAATTTCGGTATAAGGTACTTCAGGGGTAGACCCCAGCCACATATCAAAGTTAAGGTTACTGGGAACAGGCATTGGAGCCGCTTCTGGTCCGGCAGGATCACCTGGAAGACCAATTTTTACGGTATGTATTTTACCAATCCTACCGTTCCTTACCAATTCTGCTGCAACTCTAAATTGCGGCATGGCCCTTTGCTGTGTACCAACTTGTAGGATGGCGCCCGTTTTCTGAACCGCATCACGCAACTGCTGTCCTTCCCTAACCGTAAGCGAAGTAGGCTTTTGCAGGTAGATATCCTTACCGGCCAAGGCCGCTTCCATAGCGGGCTGGGAATGCCAATGGTCCGGGGTACTGATCACCACGGCATCTATATCCTTATTGAGCAACATTTCACGGTAGTCATCATAGACCTTGGTATTCATGTATTTACGCTTGCCGGTTTTCTCTTGATAGTACTTATCTACCAAGACCTTGGCATCTGCAGCCCTATTGGCATCCACGTCACAGACGCCCACATAACGGGTTTGATCAAATCTTATGGTATCGTGAATATCGTGATCACGGGCAATTCGCCCACAACCAATTTGCCCGATATTTATTTTATTGCTAGGGGCGTTCTTCCCAAAGACACTGGCCGGAACAATAGTTGGAAATCCAACCACTGCCGCCGTGGTCATCAAGGAGTTATTAATAAACTTTCTTCTTTTCATGTTTCAGTTTTTGTAAATATATGTTAAAATTTATTTTGTCAATATTCTAGTAGTCTCCGCATATGCTTTCCAATACGTTTCCGCTTCCTCTGCTGAAAGTTCCCCCTCAAAAACCACCATACGGTATTTTAGGCGGTAGTCTTTATTTGGCTCAATATTCCATTCTTTATGGCGAATGGGGCAAAATTCAAAGAACATATCCCCTCTACCTCCATTGGCATCAATGGGCCAAATTCGCATAGGCTCCGGGTGGGCTCTATTTTCAGGGTAACTAAGGAACAAGATCCCGTTTGTACCCTCTCCTGTAGATGCTTCCCCTGTTACCATACACCAGCGTGCATTGGTACCGTCTGCAGTTAGCCGGTCTTTACCCTCAGAGGTGAGCACGGTGCAATTATCCTTTTTCCAGCGTTCGGTAAAACGCATCCCTAAGCCGCCACCATAGCGATAGGCCTCCAATAGGATACCAGACTCCAAGGGCGTATTAAATGTACTAATGTAGTCTACCATATACCTATCGGGACGACCTAGGTCCCAAAGCTTTACCTCCAGATTTTCATTCAGGGCTATTTGCTTATCCTGGGAAGCTTTTAGGTTTATATGTTCTTGATGCGCACTAAAACCGGCGAAGACCGGTCCAGAGAAAGTTTTGTTAAACTTATGGAACAGTACGGTACCTTGGCGCTCAACCAAATTCCAAAAATCTATACGTTCCCCTTCTATCCGGGTATGGGTCCACGGTCCCCAAATTCCGTAATGATGGTAATGGTCCGGAGGTTGGATACGGGTCAGGGTATCTCCGGCCGGTGACACCAAGGGGTGGATGTAAGCTGATTTCCTGAAAATGGAATCTACCCCCTTTGGGGGGTAGGTCATCCCATACCTGTAGGTAAGCAGGGGAACATCTCCTTTGGACAATTGTAGGTCTCCGTTGTTTTGGGCCATTGCAACCCCGTCAGCAACTTGAGTACTTGCCTCCACCCACTTAAGCGTGTAGTTGACCGTACGCTGTGGCATATGAACAAACCAAAGCGTACTGTTGTCATTATCCACTTGAAACGGGATCTGTTCCCCTTCATTGGTAAGTACAAATTCACTGAGGCCTCCTATTTTTTCAATTCCAAGAGTTTCCAAGTTGATGGAAACCGGAGCAGATTGGGAAACAACAGCCTTCCCCTCTATGGTAAAACTATAGGTTTCCGCTTCCTTGCAAGAAAGCAAAAAGGACAGCAAAATGCCAAATAAATATATATTTTTCATTTAAATAGATTGAAAGAGTGGAATTTACAAAATCGTTGATTGGGTCCGTTAAAAAATCTCAGGTATATTGGTTAAGGGCGGCTGATTGTTTTCTGTACCTGGATAGCCCTCATTCTGGTTTATTACCCCCCCTGTATTGGAATCTATAGCTCCTTGGGGTATAGGCCACAAAACATGATGTGGACTCATGGTGTATTCATCACCATGTCTGGTAAAAACATTTTTATTGTAAAAATCCGTAGTTTCCATTATCCTATCATAGCAGAAGTTATCTTGGCTAAAGTTATCCATGCTATACACTTTTCCATTGTATGCTGCCTTGCCGGTTTTGGCAAAAATAAAAGAGATACGGTTTAATTCGGCTTTTCTAGGCTCCTCATAGTAGAGTTCCCTTGCCCTTTCATCCAGGATTGTAGCAATATTCACTTCGGATACATCACCGGCACCGGCCCTATTTCTTACCGCGTTGATATCGGCTGCTGCCAAACCGGTCTGCCCTTTCCAAAAATAAGCTTCGGCCCTTAAAAGATAGGTCTCGGCCAAGCGATAAACATACCAGTCCGAATGACCTCCCTGTGGCTTTAATCGCTCTGGGTCATCAATGGCAAACTTGTACTGCGGCCATCCGTAATAATTTCTGATGGTGTCGTTACACAGAATATTTAAGCCATCATCGGTATACAACTGTAGGTTTTTACCATAATAGGAGTCTCCCTGGCCCACCAAAGCCGAATTGTTATAGACAATATCCTCCATGTCTATCCAGTTTCCCGGAGCATGCCTTAAATCGTTTTCATCTTTCCAAATATGTTTGGTACTATAGGAGGTCCCTCTGCACCTACCAATACCCCGACCGTATTTCTGTATTAACCCAAAGGGATCATTGGGATCATCAAAGGTACCCCTGTTACCTGCTGGAGTATTAAAACCAGACCACCACAACGGAACTGCATTTCTTTGGACGCTGGTACCCCCAGCAAGATCACCTTCAACATCCAAACGGTCTATCACCAATAAAATAGCCTCGGTATTGGCAGGCAAACTTTTGTTCTCTGCCTGATGCAGGTCCCAAATCACATTTTTGGAGGCATCATTTACATCAACCCCAAAACGATCGGTCATTAATTTATGCACTCCCCCATCAATAACAGCCGAGGCAGATGCAATAGCATCGTCAAATAAACCCAACGCCAAATTCACCTTTGTCAACAAATGATTAACGGCTCCTTTATTTACCTCTCCTTTGTCCATCACATCGGGAACCCATTGGGCCGCAAATTCCAGATTTCTTTTTAATTCCTGCAAAATACTCTCCCTGGTATTGCTGTAAAAATCCAATTTAGGCTGTGTAGCCTCCCCTGGAATAAAAGGAACATCACCAAAACATTGGGTTAGATTATAATACCTATAGGCCCTGTGAAAATAAGCAGTACCCAATATTTCGTTCCTAACCGCTTCTGAAGGATAGGTTGCGTCATCTATTCTAGTGATTACCGTATTGGCGTACTTAATCCCTTTAAAACCTTCGTACCAGTACCAACCAATCCTATTGGTATTGGTACTATTAAGGTTTTTATCCGGAAGAATCAAGAGGTTGAGGTCTTGTGCAGGGCCCGACTTATCTGTTGTTCCTTCCACGGCAACTTCGGAAAAAATATTTTGGGTAATAATTGGTGCGCCGTCCCCATACCATTCATACCTCATATTTCTAAGGTTGGTAATATTTGCAGCACGCATCCCATCTTCATCAATGAAGGTATTTTCCGGGGCATAAAAGGAAAGGGGTTTGGGCTCCAAAAAGTCTTCTGAACAACTAGACAGCCCCATAACGGCCAACAATGCCGCGATCATATGGTGGGTTTTATTCTTATGTAATTTCATAATTCCAATGTTATATATTAAAATTTCTACAATGTAATATTTAGGCCAAGAGTAATTGTTCTAGGAGTGGGGCCGCTATTTTCCGGATCCCAAAAATCCCATTCTTTGGTCCACACAGCAGCATTTTTGATATTTCCTGACACTCTTAATGAGGAAATCTTAAACTTTTCCGTTAGGCTCTTAGGCAGGGTATAGCCCAGAGAAATATTCTGAAGTCTAATGAAGGATTTATCCACATATACATTATAGCTCGCCGATCCACTGCTAGAGAATAATCTGGCTGCATCATCAATTTGGTTATCCACTGTCCAATACGGCAGAACATAAGAACTTGTCCTGTCTCCAAAACCTTGATTCTTGGCCTGGTTAAAGGTACCTTCGTGCCCCCAATAGGAGTACATCATAAAGGAAAAATCCCAATTTTGGAACAACTCAAACTGGTTCCTTAGTGTCCATCTAAACCTTGGGGAGGAATACCCCAGGAATTGCTTGTCCTCGTTGGTATACAGGTTATCATTGTTCACGTCCACAACCCTAAAATCACCTGGTTGAACCCCATAGGCTGCAGCCTCATCGGCTTCATCCGTGGTATAAACACCATCGGTCTTTAATCCAAAATAGCGATCGGTAGACTGCCCTATAAACCATCCATTGGAAATATCATCGGCCTCTCGCTGACCTATAACATTCCCTTCATCATCCAGTACATCCTCCATATCGCCATACAAGTGCAATATCTTGTTCCTATTTAAAGAAAAGTTGAATGAGGTATTCCATTTAAAGTTATGGGCGTTGATATTTTTGGTATTCAAGGTAAACTCAAACCCTTTGTTCTCCACTTCGCCAAGATTGTCCAGAATACTATTAAAACCTATAATATCTGGCAAGGACCTACTAACCAATAAATCTTTGGTAACCGCCTTGTAAAATTCCACCGATCCAGAAATCTTATTGTTTAAAAGGCCAAAATCCAATCCAACATTATTGGCAACTGTCCGCTCCCATTTTAGATTAGGGTTAGACATAGTGTTTACGTATAGCTGGGATACAATATAAACATTGTTGGCATTGTCCACTAGTTGGTATTTTCCTGTATTTAAATCTGAAAGTGCAGCATAACGCCCAATATCCCTATTCCCATTTTCACCTTTGGAATACCTAAGTTTCAAGAAATTTAGCCAGCTTACATCGTTCAAAAAACTCTCTTCGGTAAGTATCCACCCCAAGGCAAAGGACGGAAAAGTCGCCCTTGGATTATTGACCCCGAAGGCCGAATAGCCATCGCGACGAATGGAGGAGGTCAACAAATATCTATCCTTGTAGGAATAATTAATTCTTCCCATCAAAGCATCACCGGTACTGTATTGGTCGTTACTGGAGATTTCGGGCAAAATCCCTGCTGCCATATTATGGTACCCCAGGTTGTCATTTGGATCAAAACCTTTGTTGGTCATAGTATTGTCCCATGATTGATATTTCTCGGCATTGATCAATACGGTTAAATCCAAATTATGGTCCTCCTCAATAGTGGTACTATACTTAAATATATTATCCAATTGCCATTCGTATGATTTGGCATTTCTCCTACTGGCATCCCCTCCAAAAGACTGCCATTCCGGATGGTCACTGGAACGGTGATTAAAACTATCCAAGAAGGTATATCTGTTGGTGAAATTCACCCGATAGGTAATACCCAGTGGCAATTTTACATTAGCGTATAAATTGGCATTTAAG
>JBFHGV010000182.1:0-6338 GCA_041582955.1 Arenibacter sp. | reverse complement strand
GAATTTGAACTATATCTTGATTTAGAAGGGGTAAAAGGCGGAGGTGAAAACAATCTTGCAGGTTATGCCAAAATGCACACAGGACCCGAGGACTGGTACATATATATTGGTACTCCACAAAAAAGAATAGAATTATTGTTCCAGGTAGGAGTTCAACTTAGGGTAGGTGGTTATTTTATGACAGGCACGCAATTACCTGCACAATTAGACCCTCATCCTATGGTTGTTAAAATTCTAGGAGATGATATGTTGAACAGTAATCGTCAAGAAAACCAGTTGCAATCTGGTAAAGGTTTTGCCTTTGGGTTGAACTTTGGATATGGTTATAGTTTCGATTACTTAATTTTTTATGCCTTTGTGGAATTGGGTGCCGGTTTTGATGTGATGCACGCCTATTACCCCAATGCAAAATGTGTAGGTCGCCCAGGCCCTATAGGTAATAACGGCTGGTATTCCATGGGGCAAGTCTATGCCTATCTCTATGGAGAATTCGGGGTAAAGGTGGATCTGGCATTCATTAAAGGCAAATTCCCTATTGCGGAGGCAGGGGTAGCTGCGATGTTAAGGGGTCAATTCCCTAACCCTGTATATATTCAAGGATATGTTGGCATGTATTATAGAATATTAGGCGGACTGGTATCTGGCCGAATGCGTTTAAAAGTGGAAGTTGGGGAAGAATGTGAATTGGAGAACATCAATAACGCCGTGGGAGTACCAATGATATCCGATGTAACACCTCAGGACAAAAGCTACGATATTTCTGTCTTTGCAGCCCCACAAGCCGTTTTCAATTATGCCGCCAATTCCGATTTTACAGTAGAATTGGATAATGGAGTCCGTACTTTCAAACTTCAACTTAAGAATTTTACAGTCACTTCCGAAGGCCGTGAACTAAAGGGAAATTTACAATGGAACGAAACCAACGATGCCGTAACCTTCAAACCTGAAGAAACCCTACCATCTGAAAAGGAAATAAAAGTAATCGTTGAGGTTAGTTTTGATGAAAAAATAGGGGGTAGTTATCAGACCATGATAGAAAATGGAAAGCCAGTGATTGAAAAAAAGGAAATCGTATTTAAAACGGACCGGGCTCCCGATTATATTCCATTGGAAAATATAGCTTATATGTATCCCGTCATGGATCAAAAAAGTTTTTATCCGGAAGAATATGACCAGGGATATGTTAAAATGATTACTGCACAGAATTACCTCTTTGATAGTGCTTTTGAAATGAGGGCCGAATTTGCTTCCTCTGTAAGCGGACAAGGTATTCGTACCAATTTATCCTATGACAAATCAAAAGCAACCATATTTTATGAAGTCCCCAAAGGCATGCTACTTAACTCAGCTTATCAATTAAATCTGATGGCTTTCCCCCCTGGATCGGATATTGAAACGGAAATACTTGTGGAAAATACAGAACTTCTTAGCGATTTAGAAGGCGGAGACACTAACTGGTTCGATCCCTCCTCCGGTAACCAAGAAATGAGAAACGTATCTGGTAGTGCTGTTGTTTCCAACAAAAAAGCCGCAAATATTACCATATCGAATGGAGCACCTAAATCGATCTTGGAATACGGATTCAATACTAGTAAGCATGCCACCTTTAAGGAAAAGATCAAGGAATTAACGGTTACCAACAACCTTACGAACTACATATTTGCAGATGTTCACTCACTTTCGGTTCAAGTGGCCGACTATGAATATCTAGGGAAATTGGAAGTAGTTGGAGGCAAATACACCAACTCTAAGCCATTGGTTTATGCCCAAGCTGTTTTGGACGATGCCTATTATAAAAAGAAAATTTACCCACTACTATACCAAAATTACCCCCTTGATGGTAACATCAGGGTGAATAGGGAGGAATCACTTATGGGCGTACCTCCTGTTCGCTCCTTTTATGTAGGAAACGAATATTTGGCAAACTTGGATAACAATCCCAATTCGTCTTGGGTAAAAAATAGGATTCCTTTTGTATATAATTTACCATATCAGTATAAAGTAGACATGGTTTATTTAAGGGATAAAATACTCAATAAATATTATGCCAGTAATGGCAATAGTTCCCAATATGAAAGGTATAAATATCTAATTGAAAGTTCATTTCCCCCTTTACCACTGGGCGCTTTCAACGCAGAGCTTATTTACAGAACACCAGGGGATATTTATCAAAAAGGATATAAAATAAAGTATATAAACGACTAGTAGAAAGCCTATTGAAACAAACCGTAATACCGTGAAAGGACTCATCTTAATATTATTCACCATAACCTCAAGCCTTTGGGCCCAGGATACTGCGTCCGTTAAGGTTATTGCACGCTCTTTGCCCAATAAGGTGTTACTTCGATGGGCAGTAGATCAGCCTTTGGCATGGAAGACGGCCAATGAGGTAGGTTTTTGGATCGAAAGAGCTACTATTTCAAGAAATGGGGAGGCTGTGGTGCCCATAGAAAGGAAACAATTGGTCTCTCAACCCCTTAAGCCAAAACCCTTGGAAGACTGGGAGGAATTGGCCAATCAAGATCAAAGTGTAGCAATATTAGCACAAGCACTATATGGTGATTCTTTTGAGGTAAGTACCCCCGGAAATCAAATGGGGCAGGTATTTGCAATTAACGATGAATTGGAGCAACGTTTTACCTTCGCCTTGGTAGCTGCCGAACAAAATTATGAGGCCTCCAAACTAGCCGGCTGGGCCATTGAGGATGAAACTGTTATGGCAGGTGAAAAATATGTTTATTCAGTTTCCGTAGCTACCCCAGGACAAAGCATCTCCAACATCAAAAATGGGACAGTATATGCCAGTCCGGATTTATTTGAAGCCCTACCCAAACCCATTGGTCTAACCGGTATTTTTTCTGATAAAAAAGTGGGGCTAAGTTGGAATTTCAATCTGTTGCAAAATGTTTACACCAATTACCAAGTTGAGAGATCTAAAGACAATATTAGCTTTGAAAAATTGAACGGCGTTCCCCTCTTTAGTGCCCAACAACCCAAGGACGCTACAGAGATATCTTTGTTCTACACAGATTCTATCCCCAATAATACCAATTTCTATTATCGAGTTAAAGGAAAAACGGCTTTTGGGGAAACCGGACCAAATTCCGAAGTAATTCAAGGTACGGCAGAGGCTGACTTAGGTTTTGTCCCTCGTATATATCAAAAGCAGCTACCTACGGACAATAAGGTAATCCTCCACTGGGAATTTAAGGAGGAAGGCAATAAGCTAATTGATAAGTTTGAGTTACGCAAAGCGAATACGAACGAAGGTCCCTTTTCGACCGTGATTGATAATATTCCCATAGCGGCAAGGAAAATCACCTATGAAGGCTTGGACAGGGTTAATTACTTTGTCATAGCCGCGATAGGCAAAAACGGTGTAGAAAGTGAATCCTATGCTTCCTTAGTACAGCCGGTGGACTCCATACCTCCCTCCCCACCAAGTGGTTTGGAAGGTGTGGTGGATACCATTGGAATCGTTAAACTAAGCTGGGCAAATAATTTGGAGGAGGATTTGGGAGGTTACCGTATTTACCGTTCCTATAATCCGAATAATGAGTTTAGTGAAGTCACTCGAGCTACTTTAATAAAAACAAGCTATGCAGATACTATTGCTGCTGCAAATTTAAACAGAAAAATATACTATAAAATATTGGCGGAAGACCAGCGCTATAATCGTTCTCAATTTTCTAATGTATTGACTATTGAAAAACCTGACAATATACCTCCTTCTTCTCCAATACTGAACAATTATGAAGTTACAACGGATGGTATAAAACTGCTTTGGATTCCAAGTAGTAGTGTAGATGTTGCTTCCCACAAGGTGTATCGAAAAAAGGGAAGCGCACAAGAAGCGCTCTGGGAAAAATTACACGAATCTAGTTCCCCTAATGATTCCACTTTTATTGATTCTACGGTGGAGGAACCAAGTGTTTATAGCTATACCGTGGTGGCTACAGATTCCACTGGATTGGAAAGTCTACCATCCAAACCTATTAATATTATGTGGAACGGCCGGAATATTAAGGAGGAGGATATTAGGTTCTCTGGAACCGTAAATCGCGAATTGCGATTTATTAACCTTACATGGAATGTCAAAGATTTTAATGTTTTGGAATACCGCTTATACAAGGGAAAAAATGATAGAAATCTAAGATTATACAAGACCTTGAATGGAACTACCAGGGGTTATAACGATGTGGATTTGGAGATAAATTCAGATTATACTTATGGGTTGCAAATTATCCTCCCCACTGGTCGGACAACTTTAATTAAGAAGTTTAATATAAAATATTAGGGTTATGAGACGTGTTGTGTTGACAATTTTGGTATTATTATATTTAGAATGCACATATACGCAGACTTACAGCATTCAAGTCAACTGGAATGGAACTTCAAGTTGTACAGGTGGTGCCTATTATTCCGAGTTTTTTCATTCCACAACCATTTATGATATTAACGGTAATATTCTTGATCAAATTAATGCTGCGGCAAACAGAGTTCAAACTCATTATACGAACACGTTTAATGTTAGACCCTTCAGGGTAACACATGAATTTGATTGCCAAATTTTAGAAGGTCCTTATACGGGTTATAAACAGTTTGATGACTTGATAATACCTCCAGATGGCAATTGCGTTGGCAATGTGGGTCCATATCTTGATGTAGATCTATATGTCCCCCAGGAACTATTAAACAACCCGGTTGCATCATTATGTTATGAAGACAATGCCTTAATTCAAGCAGCTAATGATTGTCACAACTTGGTTTATGATTGGTTCTATTCTCTAAATCCTACTGACACACCCATAGCTTTAAGCTTGCAAACCATTGGAAGTAATTTGGAATTAGTGAATCTAAGAAATATTTTGCCAGAAGGGTATATCGGCAATATATATTTTAAAGCAAAAATTGACAATGATTTCACAAATATTATTACATACAATATTGTGGGCTGTTCCCCAAACCTTGTGCCAGAGCGTACAACAATTAAAAATGAGACTTGTTTTATAAGTAATGATGGAATTGTAGTTTTAACTTTTGACGATAATGTAGACGTAGCTAATGAATATAAAATGCGATATTTTGTTTATGATGCTAACGCAAACCTAAACTTCGATCCTGAAAAAGAAAACCCTCCTCAAACTTCAGAACAGGAAGTATTAGACCGATTAATTATGGTCAATGACGGAACAGGATATTTTACCGGGACTTTACCTGTGGGGCTAGGAGCTGGTAATTATAAAATTGTTTATCAAGAATTTTTTGATGCTGGTGATGGATCGGAGGCAATTATAAAAGGCGGAGGGCTTACTGAACCTTTTGAAATCAAAAGGCCCTCCGAGGTCAAAGTCGCAATAGATAATATAGTCCAGCCCATTTGCTCAGGAGAAATGGGGGAAGTTACTCTTACCGCTTCTGGCGGACAGGATTTTGAAATGGGAGGTTATGAATATTCTATGGACGGTGGCAGCACATGGGACAGTAACCCCACTTTTACTAATCTTACCCAAGGACAAACCTATGTCTTTTCTTCTAAATTAATTCTAGCCGATCGTGAATGTCCAAGCACCAACATTGAACAAGTAGTAATTAACGAAGTGCAGAATCCTATCACTATCAGCTCCGATTCTGGTTGGATACAACAACCCAGCAATCCTACCGCCACAGATGGAAGTCTTCGTATTATAACAAACAATGGTTCTTTAAATTTTAATTATGAACTATTTGATTCCAACAATTTGAAGATATCTGAGATTTCTGGTAGCGGGAATACTGTGGAAGATTTTAACGGTTTAGGAGAAGGCAGTTATTATGTCGTTGTTACAGATTTCAACGGTTGCAATGCTATTAGCGAAATTATCGTATTAGAAGCTACCCCTCTTCCCCAACTGGGAATTCCAACCATTTCGGAAATATCCTGTACAGGAAATTCTGATGGAAAAATCAGTGTTCCAATTTCTGGTGGAATCATCCCATATACATATAAATGGTACCGTAACGGAATCGAAATTGCCTCGAATTCTACTTCAAATGCTATTATTGAATATAACCTTCTAAGAGAAGGTAATTACGAACTTGTTGTTGCTTCCATGGGTGTGGATATTGATAGTAATCCTGTGTCAGTAACCCGTTCAGGTACAATGTCATTAGCCCAGCCGGATGAGGTTGTTATTCAAAACACCACTGCTACTCCAATTAGCTGCTTTGGAGCGCAAGATGGAAGTATAGCAATCATTGCTTCCGGGGGTTTAAGCTACGAATACAAATTGGACTTTTTCGATACATGGAAACCCCTCAATAACGGTTTAATTCCGATAACCAATGGCGGATTCTAT
>JBFHGV010000181.1:0-6362 GCA_041582955.1 Arenibacter sp. | reverse complement strand
TTACATCCTTTTCATATATAAGCTCCTATTTTTCATAGGCCCCTGAAGAGTAGGTAAGCTCATAACTATGGGTGTAGACCTCAAAGACAATCCCAAAAGGATCCTCTACATAACACATGCTGTAGGGCTTCTCATTGGGGTAATACTTCCTAATTGGCATTCTTTGCTTTCCGCCATGGGCCACTATCTTGGCCACCAGCTCCTCTATATTGGGATCCTGTATGCAAAAGTGAAAAAGACCGGTATTAAACGGATTAAACTCCGGCGCTTCTTTTACCCCATGCGGAAAAGTAAACAATTCTATCCCAATGCCATCTGAGGTAGCCATATGGGCAATTTCAAATTCCTCCCAATCCTCACCAAAAACATCAATACACATTTGGCCAATGGCCGTTTCCCTTTCCTTTTTTACCGTGGAAGGCTCCATAATTACATACCATCCCATTACCTCCGAATAGAATTTTACGGCCTCTTTAATGTTGGGTACGGTAAGTCCAATATGTGAAAATGATTTTGGATACGTTTTATTCGCTTTCATAGTTTCTATTTTAGACCGCAAAAATAACCTATATTTGCCTCATTGGCAATAACTTACCCAAAAGTAGTATAGTTACCAAAAGGAGTATTATGTGGATTATCAACTAGTTAAGATAGCCCCCACCTTGTATTTAATTTGATTCAGCATTATTTATCAATATAAAACAACAGTATAAACAAAAATATTTTTGAGCAAAAGCCTAATTTGATTATCATTTTTCTTGGTTTCACTATAAAAAATCACTCAACTGGACGGCTGTTGACTTTACCTTTTTTACAAAGCGTCCGCATAATTTAGAATACCACAATGAACAAAAACAACTGTCCCCTACACTTCACTATGAACCTTATAGGTACCAAATGGAAGCCCCTGGTACTATTTCATTTACTGGATGGCCCTCTGCGCTCCGGAGTTTTACAGAAACAGATCCCGGAAATATCCAATAAGATGTTTACCCAGACCGTAAGGGAATTGGAGCAAGACCAGCTCATTGCCAGAAAGGTCTTCCCAGTGGTTCCTCCCAAGGTAGAATACAGCCTTACCGCCAAGGGCAAATCCCTAGAACCCATTCTAAGGGGTATGGACCAATGGGGCGCCACCTATCAGTGTACGGCCGATAGCAATTAGTAAATAAGGAGCAAGGTTATGGCCAGTAGTACATGCCCTTTTACCGCCCTTTAAAATATTATACCTGAGCCCTAAAGCCTGCACTATAAAAAATAGGACTCCACCCATACTGACAGGGTTTTGTTAATTCCTATAATCCGTTTATATCCCTACGGCTGCCCTGTTTCCAATTTGGTATATTTTTTTGGCAAAGTTGTCAACTAAATTGGTATGGATCGCCGCAATTTTGCGGTATGAAAAATATATCCAACATCGGAATTTTTACATTGTTATTGGTC
The DNA here is from genome assembly GCA_041582955.1 of Arenibacter sp. GTDB lineage: Bacteria > Bacteroidota > Bacteroidia > Flavobacteriales > Flavobacteriaceae > Arenibacter. Next base: position 4,919 of record JBFHGV010000181.1, on the reverse strand, counting down.
AGCAGTCTCACCATCATGGTAGGAACGGTTATTGCCCCCTCCCTATCGGGGATTACCGATCACTTAAATTTTGGCTACCCTCCGGCCTGGCTCATTACGCTTCCCGCCCTTGGGGTAGTGGTTTTTGCCAGGATCATTGGAAAATTGTTGAACCGTATAGGCGCCACAAAATTGCTGTATGGCGGACTTGTTCCCTATGCGATCTTGGGTGTGTCCGGGGCTTTTATGTACAATGATTACTTACTAATGCTCAACAGGTTTTTGCTGGGCGCTGCCACTGTAGCGGTGCAAGTAGCCGTAACCTCTTTAATAGCCGACTTTTTTAAAGGCGAGCAAAGAATGAAACTTATTGCTTGGCAAGGTATGGCCATAGAGTTGGGAGGTGTAGTGTTTCTTTCCATAGGTGGAATTTTAGGCGAATGGCATTGGACCTTTCCCTTTTACATATACCTCATGGCCCTATTGGCCCTATTGTTGGTGGTTAAAACATTGCCCAAGACCAGCAAAAGGCTACCGGAATCTAAAATGGGGCAGGAAAGGGAAAAAGGGAACCTCCCAAAAATTAGGACCATCTTCTATGCTTCCATACTTGCCATGGTACTGTTCTTTGTTAGTTTTGTAACCCTACCCCTCTACCTCCCCACTGCATTGAATTTTAGTGAATCGGCAACCGGTTACTATATGGCCTTTATATCCTTGATCGCTATTCTTTCGGCCAGTCAGATGCCCAAAGTAGTCAACAAAATTGGGGACGGCAAAACCATTTCCCTGGGTTTTCTGCTGTTTATGCTAGGCTATTTGTGCCTGGCCAACTTTAGCAGTGTACCTCTCCTGCTGCTGACCGTTTTGTTCATTGGGGTAGGATTTGGATTTACCATCCCCCTATTGAACCATATGATGATAGAGGCCAGTACCGATGCCACCATGGGCAAGAACCTTGGCCTGTATTCCATGGGGGTATTTGGCGGACAATTCCTGTCTACCTTTATAGATTACGCCTCCGATGATTACACTACTATCTATGGTATTGCTTCCGTATTGGCCATGCTTTTGGGGAGCGGTCTGTATTTTGTTTTCAAAAAAATTGAACATAACCCTCGCCATACCCAACCAAAACCGCTTCCCCTGGAATAACGGACATAGATGGGAAACATTTTTGCCCTACCGCTTTGGGCAATAAATTTAAATACAGGGCTTATCAAGCTACAGTAGCAACAACGACTATTCCCTCTTTCTCCTAATTTTTGGCTAATTTCTGTTTACTTTTGGCTAGACCGTAGCTACAAATTTATGGGAATGAAGGTTTGGATCAATAAAATACATATAGGTAAGGGAGTCCACTCCAAGACCGGGCTATTGTCTGGAAATGCCTTTGGTATTTATATTGATTTCACAGATCCTAATTCGGCCATGATCTACTTTAAGCCACTTAACGATTCCTTTCCGGAGTCGGCACTCAAAGTTAAGGAAGGGATCCTCCTTAACTTTGAAAGGGAGCTCATAGAGGAAGACGATATTGAATACGCCCTGGACGTGATGCATCTTTTTAACAGCTCGTCCCAACTGCCCTTATCTTCGGCCAAGCACATATTGTCTGTTAAAAAAGTGATTGGTATGTTACAGCAAGAATACCATAATGCTGACGCTTCCTATATTATGCTCAAAACCCTGCTAAAGCTTTTAATGCTAAACTTGATTCGTATCGGCAAAGAGGGCTTTTTAGCCCAGGATATCCAACAAAAAAGGGTCTTCCAATTTTTGGAGCTAATGGAAACCTCTTTCTTAAAGGAGGCCCAACCCCTTTATTATGCAAAAGAAATGGGCATTAGCAACAAAAGATTGAACCAGATCCTGAAGGATAAACTTGGTTTAACGGCCAAGCAGATCATACAACAACGCCTGATAACGGAAGCCAAGCGCAGGCTGGTTAAAAGTGAAATAACCATAAAGGAGCTGGTCTATGAACTAGGATTTGATTCCAACAGCAGTTTTTCCAGATTTTTTAAAAAATGGGCCGGGGAGAGTCCGTCTACCTTTCGGTCAAAGCACCAAAAATAAAGCCCTATAAAGTACGGAAAAACATATTGTTTAATGACAGACAGTGCCCGGGACAAACCCTATAATAACTACATTACAACAGTGCAGTCCCCGTTCTGCGCTTAGGCTTCAGGAGGCCCTCCCCATAATTAGGCAGGTAGGTTCATAACTCTCCTTATAAGATTACCCAGGGCACCTTCTTAATCTTGCCTTATACATGGGCCAGAGCCCCTTAATTACGCTTTAGGGTAGGTTTGCCTTTTAGGTAGCCCAATTTTTTTAAGAAAATATCGGTATCGTACATACAGAGGTTAAAGTACCTATCATCTGTGCCTTTTCTAAAAAAACTACCATTAAAAAAGCCATGGCCCACACCTTCCACTGCTACCAGCTTGCACTGATTTCCGGCTTCTTTCATGAGTCGTGTAAATCGTTCGGCATTTTCAAAAGGTACAGTTTCGTCTTTTGTACCGTGAAAATTAAGCATAGGAGGCAGTTGGGCCCTTACCAGATGGGTGGGAGATATTTCGGTCTCACGACCTTTTACCTTTGCGACTCCATAACCCTTCTCGGTGGTGTCAAAAACGGGATTGTAGCCTACTACGGCATTGGGCACTGAACTTATGGCCAGGTTTTCGTTTGGGTTTTCATGACCTTCTACCAAGGCCGTGCAAAGGGCCACATGTCCGCCGGCAGATCCTCCGCTGGCCACAATTTTATTGGGGTCTACATGAAGCGATTTGGCGTGCTGGCGTACCCAACGTATGGCCGACTTCCCATCTTCAACACAGTCAAAAGGAGAGGTGCCGTGTACGCTTTTTACGCGGTACTCCGCACTAATGGCCAAAATACCTCTGGAAGCCAAATATTGGCTTTGTTGATAGAACTGTTGAGGACGACCCCCATTCCAGCCCCCTCCAAAGAAAAAAACTATGGCGGCCGTAGGCTTCTTAGATTTTATGGGCTTGAACACATGTAGGTAAAGACTGTCGCCATTAACTACCTTATAAAGTAGTTTTTCATCCGGTTCAGGAGTAGTGGCCATGCTGTTAAAGGATAGGGCCAGCAATGAAATGAACAGTAGAAAGGCCTTTTGTAATTGCATAAATTCTGTATTAAATTGTATTCTATATTATGTACCTATTGTCTTGAAAACTACACCTATAGCCACTCCCATATTGAAGTTAACTATACGTGAAATTACCCGCATTTGCCGCCATGGCATCCCAATTTGGGAGATGTATAGTTTTTGCCATACCCAAGGTATTTTTTGTCCCCTAAACCAACGAATAGGGACCAAAAATAACAATTTACAGCTAGTATGGTTGCAATTATGTTTTAAAATTTGGCAGCATACAGCCTAATGGCACCACATTGGCCCACTTTACCCAAACTATGTGCATAGAGTTTTAAGGGCACAGGAATTAGAAGATTATACTAAAGAAAAAAAATACAACTTATGGCCTGGCCAACTTGGCAGATCATTATCTGAAGCAAGGATATCATCCAAAAAATTGCTTTGTCCTATCTGGCCCAACTCTCTGAAGTAATTTAGAATTCTTATTATTGCGCATTGTAGCAAGTATCACACAATCCCTATTGGGGGCAATCTGTAACAATATAATTGGGTTATAGGCCATACTTATAACAAGGTCCCCCCAAAAAAAAAGAAAAGAGTAAAATGAAAAATTATTGGCACTGCATGGTCATCGTTGCCACACTCATGGGGAGTCTATCTATGGGAAATGCCCAAGAGGGGCTAACCACCTTTACCGAGCCCTTTATTAATCTCAAGTACAAAGTAAAAAAGAACTATACCGCCAAATTTCAGTTTGGCAATCGCAACTACCTGTATCATAACAGCAACTACTCCTATGAAGTGCAGCTCTTGGATCTGACCCATATTTCCACGCTGAATTTTAGGTCTAACTCAAGCTTGGGCTTGGGTGTCCGCTACCGGATAGGGGATAGGTTTAACAATGATGCCGAAGACGAATTAAGGTTGATACAACTATATAAGTGGCGTTTTGCAAATGTCCCCTTCCTGCAGCACCAAATACAATTGGAAGAACGAATTTTGGCCGATATCACTAAATTTAGGATGCGTTTTGCCCTGCAGCTTACACTGCCCATTCAGAACGAAGGGCTTGTGAGTCCGGACTATATCAAAATATACACAGAACCTTTATGGCAATTATCACCAAGACACAAACCAGATCTGGAACAACGTTTGGGCAGTGGCCTGGGATGGAGTCTAATGCCCCATACGGTACTGGATGCAGGCTTACAATATCGACTCAAAAATTACCTCAACGACACAGGTCACCAACTTTTTGCAATTTTGGGCTTCACGGTTTTGATATAAGCCAATGGCTGTTCTTGGGGATTAAATCCCAATGCCCCCTTAACCAAGGAAAGTAGTTATTGAACATGCTACGAGTTACTCTCGTACCAGTCCGCAGTAGGAAACTTACCAATTAAATCCTTGAGTCCGTCCCTGGATATGGGCTTCACCAAATACCCGGATAGCGCACTTATCTCCTTGGCCCGATCCATGTCGTGGGCACTGTTTGACGAAGTGAGCAGGTAAATATTGATCTCCTTCTTTAAATCGCTTTCCAATGATCTGTATTCATTTAGAAACTCCCAACCATCCATAAAGGGCATGTTTAAATCCAATAGAATAATATCCGGAAGATTATTGGCTGCGTGCAGATTCTCTTTTATGCAATCTATTCCCTTTTCCCCATCGGTAAAAAACTGGATTTTAATGTCCGGGTTAATCTCTTGGATCGTATTTTTCATTATAAATTGAAAAATCTCATCATCGTCGATTAAAAAAAAATGTAGTTTATCCATAGTTGTCAAATATTATTTTAAAC
>JBFHGV010000180.1:0-6373 GCA_041582955.1 Arenibacter sp. | reverse complement strand
TAAAAATAGGGGTCCACATGGCCGGTGAACTTTTGGCCAAACGCACCGTGCTCTCAAAACCACTACCTGCCATATCAAATATATCCCTTTCATTTTTTTCCTTTTCTATCACCGTCTTCCCCAACATAAAAGAACTGATATGGGAAAGGTGAGAAACATAGGCAATATGCTTGTCATGTGCTTCCGGGTTCATATAGCGGATCCGCATCCCCAATTCATGAAATAATTGCAGCGCCCTTTCCTGGAGCTTAAAAGCTGTCTTTTCTATTTCGCAAATTATATTGGTCTTCCCTATATACAAGCCCTCAATAGCCGCCGAAGGCCCTGAAAACTCCGTTCCCGCAATTGGGTGACAGGCCAAAAAATTTCTTCTCTTAGGGTGGCCTTCCAAGGTTTTACAGATCAAGGCCTTGGTAGAACCTGCATCAAAAACCACTGCATCATCATTAACAGCATCCAAAATTATGGGCAATTCCCGCACCATAACATCTACAGGTATACTTACAATGACCATATCGGCCTCATGGAGCTTTCCGTAATCTGCCTTTTCATCGATCAAGGACAGGGCCAAGGCCTCGTCCAAATGAAGCTCATTGGCATCAATTCCAAAAATTCTTGTATCGGGCCTAGAACGTTTGATATCCTTGGCCAAAGACCCTCCAATTAATCCGATACCGATTACAAATACATTCATATTATTTCTGCATTAGTTCCTAAGAAGAACAATACCGGCAATCCCAATTACCCTACAGGTTGCCATTATCCATTTTATACTTTAAAATCTACTTATCGCCTCCGCTATTTTAGCTGCCGAAACACATAGTGAAAACCTAATATAACCCTCACCATTTGACCCAAATATGGTTCCCGGGGTAATAAAAATATTCTTATCGTACAGCACCTTATCTATAAACTCTTCAGCAGAAGGTATCCCCGAAGGCAACTTTGCCCACACGAACATACCCACCGATTTTTTATCATAGGTACAATTGAGTTTGCTGGCCAGATCATAGACCAATTCCCTGCGTTCATTATACACAGTATTCAATTGCTTAAACCAAACATCACTACTGTTAAGGGCGGCAATGGCACCTTTCTGAATACCATAAAACATTCCGGAATCCATATTACTTTTTACCTTAAGAACAGCATTGATATGTTCACTGCTACCTAAGACCATTCCTACACGCCAGCCTGCCATATTAAAGGTCTTGCTTAGCGAATTTAATTCCAAAGCCACCTCCTTGGCCCCCTCCAGTTCCAAAATGCTAATGGGTTCCTGGTTCAACACAAAGCTGTATGGGTTGTCGTTCACCAACAAAATATCATTTGCTTTGGCAAAATCTACCAGCCTTTGCAACTGTTTCCTACTTGCGGTTGCCCCGGTAGGCATATGCGGATAACTGGTCCACATCACCTTTACCTTGGATAGGTCCCGGCCACCCAAGACGTCCAAATCTGGAAACCAACCATTATCATCGGTTAAATCATAATATAGTGGTTTGGCCCCCACCAAATTGGTCACAGAGGTATAGGTAGGGTACCCTGGATTGGGAATCAACACCTCATCACCTGGGTTCAAAAAGGCAAGGCTAATATGCATAATCCCCTCCTTAGATCCCATCAAGGGCAGTACCTCCGTCTGTGGATCTACGGCAACCCCAAACCTCTTTTTATAAAAGGAGGCAAACGATTCCCGTAACTCGGGCAAACCTTGATAACTCTGGTACTGATGCGCCCCATCATGTGCCACGGCATCTTTAATTGCATTAACCACCTGGGCAGAAGGCTCCAAATCTGGACTCCCGATACCCATATTTATGATGGGCCTGCCTTGGGCCATCAATCCCCTAACTTCTCGCAATTTTTTGGAGAAGTAGTACTCCTCAACCGTATTTAACCTATTCGCCGTAATCATACTGTTCTGGCATTTTTATATTCGCCCAAGACTCTAAATTCTTCAGACATTATTTCCAATAAAGCTTTCGCTTTTACAAAGTGTTCATATTTTTCAAAGGTAACATCCACAAAAAATGAATATTTCCACGGCATCTCTATAACCGGTAGCGACTGGATCTTTGTAAGATTAAGATTACAATCGCTCATCACGTTCAATATGGTCGCCAAGCTACCACGCTTATGGTCAGTGATAAAACGTACGGACGCCTTATTTATTTCATGCTCGGGCAGGACCTTATTCTTCGTTTTTACAATGATAAACCTAGTGGAATTTTCCTTTATGGTCTGTATTTCCGACTGAATAATTTCCAAATCGTACAATTCCGCAGCCACTTTAGGGGCTATGGCCGCAATACCCTTTAATTGATTCTCCTGAATTCTTTTTGCCGTCTCCGCCGTATCTACATCCTCTACCAATTTAATATGGCGATGCTCCTTAAAAAACTCGTTGCACTGCAACAACGCCATAGGATGGGAACGTACTTCCTTAATATCATTAATGGTCTGTCCCTTCAACGCCATTAGGTTATGATGAATACTTAAATACTGCTCACCTATAATATGCAGGTTCTTATGAAAGACCAGGGCATAATTTGGAATTATGGATCCCGCAATAGAATTCTCTATGGCCATTACCGCTTGGTCAGCAGTCTTATTCAGCAAATGCTCTACCAAAACATCAAAAGATGAGCACTCCACAAACCTTACGTTGTCCCCAAAGTAATCCTTGGCCACCTGATGGTGGTTAGACCCCTTTATACCCTGTATTGCAATTTTTAATTCCACTCTAATTATATTTCCTCCAAACCATGACAATCAATGTCCAATCCTGTTTTAAATCCCTCATTCCCTAGAAAGTTGAACCCAAAAAAAAAGTCCCAGTTTTCACGGGACTTTTATCTATATACATCTTGTAATATACTAGAATAGTCCCCTTCCTCCCTTAAAAAAGAAGTAAAAGTAAAAACCATTCCAGAAATATTGCTTTGTCATTTTTTTGTAAATCTTGGGCTAAAGTAACAATTAAATTCATAACTCTGCCCTTATGGCGATATTTTTTTATTTATTTCTGTTAAAAGCAAAAAAATTAAGGATAAACTTCCAATTGCATGTATAATTTACGAATTACAAATAGTTTAGCGAAAGACACCTCCATTCCTTCATTTACAATTTGGTGTTGATATTCTAAATTTTAATCAGCTTCCTTTTAAAACCAGCATTCACTTATTTACCTTATTTTTGATAAAAAGAATACGCATGTCCATTCTCGTAAAAAACATTAGCAAAACCTTTGGCTCACAAACCGCTCTAAACAAGGTTTCTTTCTCCATAGAGAAAGGTGAAATTGTAGGCTTCCTAGGACCAAATGGCGCCGGAAAGTCTACCATGATGAAAATACTGACCACCTATCACACTGCTGATGAAGGAGAGGCAGCGGTAAATACGTTTGACGTTCTAAAGGAAAAGAAAAGTGTACAAAAGAGCATTGGCTACCTCCCAGAACACAACCCCTTGTACTTGGATATGTACGTTAAGGAATACCTTGGATTTAATGCCGATGTATACCAAGTAAACAAGGATAGGATAAACCTGGTTATTGAGCAGACCGGCCTAAGCCCGGAAGCCAACAAAAAAATAGGGCAACTCTCCAAGGGGTATAGACAAAGAGTAGGCCTGGCCGCAGCCTTGTTGCACGACCCAGAGGTGCTAATTTTGGATGAACCCACAACAGGACTGGACCCCAACCAATTATTGGAAATCAGAAAACTGATCAAGGAGATAGGAAAGGAAAAAACCATTCTTTTGTCTACCCATATAATGAAAGAGGTTGAAGCCGTATGTGACCGGGTATTGATCATAAACAAAGGGAGACTTGTAGCCGATAAAAAACTTTCCGAATTGCGGGAAGAAGAAGACCAGGTATTGATAGTAGAGTTCGATTTTAGGGTAGAGGAAGCCTTTCTAAGAAAACTGCCCCAGGTCAGCCATGTAAAAAACACCGGTGGCTTTGTTTACGAGATTACCTTTAACACTACAAAAGACATGCGACCGGCCGTATTTGATTTTGCCCATGACAATAAACTAAAAACACTACAACTTAGCCGAAAGAACAAAAACTTGGAAAGCCTGTTTACCGAATTAACCCTTTAAATCCCTTTTACGCCGTGGTTCAAACAAGCTTTAGAGCTTTTGAACGATAGGGTTAAAGGCTTTGGATGCCACAAGAACCCTATCGCCCACCTTTAAATTACCAACCTCATTAGGATCGGTCACAACCCTTATAATATGATTACCTATAAGGACCGAGACCACATAGACAACATCTTCTTGTTGTATTTTTAACACTTCCCCCGAAAACCTAAACTTGGCGCTTGTCTTATTAAGTCCAAAGAATTCATCTGTTGTACCTTTTCTGACTACCTGACCGTTATGAAGTTCAAAAACCATATCGGAGAGCCTTACTATTTCCCCAATATCATGACTTACCAAAAGTGTTGTAAGCTTAAATTCCCTGTGTATGAGCAGCAGGTACTCCTGTAATTTGGTGCGCATACGCACATCCAAGGCAGACAAAGGCTCATCCAACACCAATATATCTGGACGGGGCACCATAGCCCTGGCCAAAGCCACCCTTTGCTTTTGCCCCCCGGACAAGGACTCGGGCTTTCTATGTTGCAACTCCCCAAGAGCCATAAAATCCATCAACTCATGGATTACTTTTTTATCCTGATGTTTATGTAGGGCAAACTCCAAGTTTTGGACTACGGTCATATTTGGAAACAGGGCATAATCCTGAAAAACATACCCCAACTTACGTTGTTGTGGCCTTAGATTGATATTCTTTTCGCTATCGAACCAAGTTTCCCCGTTCACTACAATTCTCCCCCTATCCGGTTTCAACATTCCCCCCAACATTCTAAGGGTAGACGTCTTACCTGCGCCAGACTCCCCATACAAGCTTACAAATTGCCCCTTGTCCACACTTAGTTCCACATCCAAGGGCATCCAGCCCCCATCCGATCCCAATTTTTTATGTAGGTCCAAAGATATCATCGGCTAAGTCGTTTTAAGTATCCCCCATTGGCCATATACACCAAAAACAGTATAGTAAAGGTTATGGCAAATAGAATCAAGGAATAGGAATTGGCCGCCCCATAATTCATGGCTTCCACTTCGTCATAAATAGCTATGGAAGCTACTTTTGTTTTACCGGGCATATTTCCCCCTATCATCAATACCACCCCAAACTCACCCACGGTATGGGCAAAAGAAAGCACTACCCCCGTTAACAAAGAGGGCTTAATATTAGGCAGCAACACTTTAAAAAGGGTGGTTGTCTTTGACTTCCCCATGCTATAGGATGCCTCCCTGAGAGTGGCCGCAAGCGATGACAATCCAGATTGGATAGGTTGTACCATAAAAGGGAGACTATATATAACCGATGCTACAACTAGGCCTCCAAAAGAAAATATCAGTTTAATTCCCAAGTGTTGGTTCAGCCACCCCCCAAAAGCATTTTCAGGACTGAAGGCTACCAACATATAAAATCCTAAAACTGTAGGCGGTAGCACTAAAGGCATACTGACCAAGGTTTCTACAACCGGTTTTAATTTGGATCGGGAATACGCTAACCAATTGGCGATAGGGACAGCAACCACAAGTAGTATTGCCGTGGTAATCAAAGCAAGTTTAAAAGTAAGTACCAGGGGTTCCCAATCCATCACGGCGCCAGTATTATCTCATTCAATTTAATTAGAATAGCAACTTTCATATTTTCCTTAAGCCCAAGTTGGGCAACGCTTTTTTCACTTAGTAGGGCCACAACCTCTCCCAACGGGGTAGACAGGACCAGCCTACACAGCAACACCCCACTCTCTATAGTCGCAATAGTTCCCCAAAATTTATTTTCAATACTAATGTTATTGCCCCCTTCTTCAGTGGCCAATACCACCTCCGTCTCCTTGAACAACACCTGTACCTGCCCCCCCTTTACTAGATAAGGAGCGGTCTGCGGCGTATCGATTATGATGGAATAAAAATCGGTATACCCTCCAACCCGAACGCCAACAATGGAAATACTTCCACTGGTTTGTATATCTACAATACTACCTGGAAAACTATTCATTTACCAAATATCCAAATTCTTTTAATACCTCCTTGGCTTTGGAAGAAAAAAGAAAATCATAAAAGTCCTGTGCCTGCTCCCTATTTCCTCCCTTGTGCTTTACAAGGACCACCCCCTGACCAATATTGGAGTACAGGGTAGAATCTATGGCTATCCAACTCCCCTTGCCCTTCATGGTCCCCGAGAGCACCGAAGACAGGGCAGTAAAACCAATTTGCGCAGAACGGGTAGTTATAAATTGATCGGTCTGTGCTACACTTTCGCCATATACCAGTTTATTGGACAAGG
>JBFHGV010000179.1:0-6375 GCA_041582955.1 Arenibacter sp. | reverse complement strand
TTTTGAATATAGGTCATGGATTGGGGCATCCTAGCCGAAACCAATATAATTCTCAGGTGTTCCTTAATCCTTTTTATTTCGGAAATTGTGAAATCGGAGACGTTATCCTTATATGTTAATAAGGTGCCGTCCAAATCGGAACATAGTATTTTGTAATCCATAAGTAGAAATGTGGGATTTGGTTTTTTAAGTATTAAGTGGCAAAGATAAAGCTTAAGCCCAAAAATAGGTCTAGGTCTTGTTTTTTTCAGTCCTAAAATCCCTAGTTTTCTTTTTGTTGGGATTCTTAAAAAGTCTTTTAAAAAATCCGTCCCGTTTAACGGGGTCACAGTTTAACTTACTTCGTACGGTGGCACTGGGCGATTTAAATCTAGCACGGGTAATATGGTTAAAGGACTTGTCTGCATTTAACTTCTGCATCCAAATACCAAATAGGGGCAAGGCGGCATTGGCACCCTGACCCAAACGGGTATTGCTAAAACCTATTTCATGGTTGTCCAATCCTACCCAGCTTATGTTTAGTAACTTAGGGGTCAAAGCAACAAACCAAGCATCTTTATTGTTTTGAGTGGTCCCGGTCTTTCCGGCAATATCATTTTTTAGACCATAGGTAGAACGTAACCTAGCGGCCGTACCACTGTTCACCGTTGCTTTCATCAATTCTATCATGATTGCCGCATTTTCTTCGGAAAAGGCTCTTCTTGCGACTTGGTTTGGTTTAAAAGACTCAAGGATGGAGTCTTTTTCATTGGAAATATGTTCTATTAAAAAAGGCGTAACCGGTATGCCATTATTTAAATAACTGGCATAGGCTCCTGCAAGTTCGTTTATTCTTATTTCAGCCGTCCCCAAGGCCAAGGAGGGCAACTGTGGCATAGGTGAGCGAATACCCATTTTTCGTGCCTGTTCAATTACATTGGGAATTCCTGTTTTTTCCAGAACCTTTACGGCCACGGTATTAACCGAATTGCTCAGGGCCTCTTCCATGGAATAATTAAGATAGGCCTCATTCTTTTTTCCAGAATTGCTCGGCGACCATCCCTCCATATTTTCATACTCCACTTCCTGGGCAGAAAAGTAGGTGCAGGGACTTATTCCATTTTCTAGGGCTGCCGTGTAGACAATTGGCTTAAATGCAGAACCTACCTGTCTTTGACTCTGGGAAATATGGTCGTATTTAAAGTACTTATAGTTAATTCCCCCTATCCAGGTTTTAACCGCACCGGTATTGGGGTCAAGGGAAAGGGATCCTGTGTTGAGAAATTTGAGGTAATGCACCAGACTGTCTATTGTGCTTGCAGATTGGATTTTTTCCTGATCCCAACCCCCTAGTAAAATTTCCTTTTTTATACTCATGGAATCTATAGCCTGCTTTTCACTAAGTCCGGTACTGATCCATTTATTATATGCAGAGGAATTTTGGATGATTTTTTTAATCAGTTTTTTGTCCTTTTTCCAAGGAGCATGTGAACCATAGCTTTTTTCAAAATCGCTTTGCAATTTTTTCATATGCTGCTTCATGGCTTCTTCAGCCAAAAGTTGCATTTTGCTGTCTAAGGTGGTATATATTTTTAGGCCAGAGGTATAAAGGTTGTATTCCTTTCCTTTTTTTCGCTGTTCTTTGGTCCATTTTAATAATTGCTTTCTAACCTCTTCCCTGAAATAGGGGGCAATCCCTTCATTGTGATCGTAGGTCCTATAGTCTAGCTGTAAAGGAATAGCGGTAATGCTATCAAGTTCTTGGCTAGTGAGATAATTATTGGCCTCCATGGAATGCAGTACCAGATTACGTCTGTTTATACTTTTTTTTGGAAATATCCGGGGATTGTAACTATAGGTAGCCTTTAGCATCCCAACCAAGGTGGCACTTTCTTCCAAGTTTAGCAGTTGTGCGGGTTTGTTAAAAAACTTTAGGGAAGCACTTTCTATTCCAAAGGTGTTGTCGCCAAAGGACACCGTATTTAGGTATAAGGTTATTATTTCCTCTTTGGAGTAGAGTTCTTCCAACCTGCTAGCTATGATCATTTCCTTTAGTTTGGATATGGCCAGATGCAGTTTTCCGGATTTTTCCCTTGGGTAAAGATTCTTTGCCAGTTGTTGGCTAATGGTACTGCCCCCACCTGAGGACCTGTCCTGCATCAAAATGGTTTTAAATGCTACCCTGAACAGGCTTTTGTAATCTATGCCGGAATGATCGTAAAACCGCTCGTCCTCAATAGCTACAAGCGCTTCAATCAAGTTTTGGGGTATTTGCTTATATTCAATAGGTTGTCTGTCAAAAAGAAAATATTTTCCAATTAAAACACTATCAGAGGAATAAACCTCGGAAGCTCTTTGATATTTAAAATTACCAAGAGCGTCCTTTGTTGGGATTTTACCCCAAGCCCCTAAATAAATACTTAGTATAAACAAAAGCAGTAGAGCACCGAGCACCGCTAGGATCTTTAGTCCTAATTTAAGAAATATGTTCTTGTTTTTTTTGGGCATCGATTTTAAAATTTTGTAGCTGCAATATTAAATTAATAAATTAAATAAGGATACACATTAACAATACCTTAAACTACAATATGTTATTTTTGGCGATGGTTTCTAGTGTGGCAATATAAGACTTAGAATTTAGAAGGGTGTGCCCCATCACATGACACACTAACTCAAAGAAGGTCTGTTGATCCCAAGAAATAGATTTGTAAAAACTATTGAAAATATACAATGAAAAAGTTATTGGTACTTTGCTTGTTTTTTATTCAATTGGCTCATAGCAATGAGATTGAATGGTCCAAAACAGGTCATAGGACCGTTGGGGAGGTGGCCCAACAGCATTTAAGGACAAGAACCAAGAAGGCGTTGAAAAAGATTTTGCAGGGGCAGAGTCTGGCTTTGGTATCCACTTTTGCCGATGATATTAAGGCGGATAGGAAATATGCCAAATTTGGGCCTTGGCATTACGTAAATTTTCCTTCCGATAAAAAGTATACCGAGGTGGAACCCAGTAAGAATGGCGATGTGGTGAAAGGGATAGAAAAATGTATTAAAATACTAAAGGATAAAAACAGCACACAAGAGGACAAAGAATTTTATTTAAAAATGTTGGTCCACCTTATTGGGGATTTGCATCAGCCTATGCATGTGGGAAGGTTGGAAGATAGGGGTGGTAACGATATTCAATTGCAATGGTTTGGCAAGGGCACCAACCTCCATAAACTGTGGGATTCCAATATGATAAACCATTACGGTATGAGCTACACTGAATTGGCCAATAATATGACAGTACTTACCCAAAAGCAAATTGCATATATTCAGCAAGGAGATGTATATGATTGGGTGGAAGAATCCCATGAATTGGCCAATGAATTATATAATTCTGTAAAAGTGGGTGAAAATCTGGGATATGGGTACAGTTATAAATATTGGGGAACTGTAGCCCAACAACTACAAAAAGGAGGACTTAGGTTGGCCAAGGTCTTGAACGAACTTTTTTCATAGATTATTCGTTTGAAATTTATTTGAAAATATAATACCTCTGGTAGTAGTGGTCATATCTAAAAAATAGCACATGTAAATGTTCTATTATTCATTATTTCAGTGTGTTATGATGTTTGTTTTTTTGTCTATAAACGAAAAAAACATCACTTTTGACCAATGTTTATATTATTTGGCAAAGAAGTTGAGTTAATAATATTGAAGTTGGATGTGAGGAGACTAACGTAAATGCCTGGGATGTTAGGGGCAGTATCCAACGGGGATCTTGAAGGCATAAAAAAATCGGTTTTCGCAACCGATTTTTTTATACAATAATCCTAAAGGTAATGTTAATGCGCTCTTTGATGGGTTTGGTAGTTTTAGGAATTTGATGGCGCCAAAAGTGTTGTGTTTCGCCTTTCATAATGAGTAGACTGCCATGCTCTAGTAATAACTTGTGTTTCAGTTCCTTTTTTTCTTTGTGTTTTAGATGAAAGTAGCGCTCTTGTCCCAGTGTTATGGAGGCAATGGTGGGCTTGGGTCCCAACTCCCTTTCGTCATCGGCATGCCAACCGTTACTGTCCTGGCCGTTTCTATATAAGTTTAACAGACAACAGTTAAATCTTATACCCGTTTCATCTTCCAATTTATTCCTTAATTCCAATAATTCCGTAGAAAACCTATTTGGGTACATAGTAATATTGGAATAGGAATAAGGTTTGTTGCTGTCCCCGAACAAAGCGGTAAGCCTAGGTTGGGGATAAGTTTTGCCAAATACAGTTATATTGTCCTGTCTCCATGCCGTGGTTTCCCGGAGTACTTTAAAGTAATCCGCTGCTTGGGCACCATTTAAAAAATTGGGATAATAAACAATATCACTATTAGGGAGTTGCAGATCTGTTTTTTTGGCAAATAATTTGCTCATGATTGCAAGACGCTTTTCAGCTGGTTTCTATATTCAGAGGGATTTTGTCCGGTAAAAGCTTTAAAAGACTTATTGAAATGGGAAAAATTATTAAATCCGCTTTCAAAACAGACCTCGGTAATACTTATAGGTTTTTCAGCCAACAATTTGGAGGCATGTACCAGTCTACACTCATTTACAAACTGAACAAAAGTTTTGTTGGTTATCTTTTTAAAATACCGACAAAAAGAGGGTACCGTCATACTTACCAAATCTGAAATTTCCTCCAAAGTAATTTCTTCCCTAAAGTTGGTCTTTACATGGTTAAAGACAATATTGATTCGGTCATTATCCTTAACTTCTGTTTGAAGGGAGAAGCCTTGGGCATTCAACACTTGGTATTCTTTGGAATTTCCCAACTCATTTAAAATATTCAAGATGGACAACAAACGCTGAAAATCTGTCTGATATTCCATGATTTCTATTTTTTCACCAATCTTTTTCTTGGTACTACCAGTAAAGGCTACTCCTCCTTGTGCTATTTCAAAAAGGTTTTGGATTTTTTTCATTTCAGGAATGTTGAAAAAATCATTGCCCAAGAAATCTTGTTTCATTTGCACAACAGTTTCATTCTTGTTACCTGTTAGTAAGTCGGTAAATCCGCAATGTGGCAGATTGGAGCCTATTAATATTAGATCGCCATCTGTATAATAGGACACGTGACTCCCAATTTGTCGCTTTCCAGATCCTCCGTTCACATAAACCAGCTCAATTTCGGGATGATAATGCCATACCCCATTCTTATTGGGTCTATGTTCATCAAACTGTTGGTAGGTATAAGAATGACCGAAATCGGGTTCTATTACTTCGAATGTAGGTTTAGGTATCATTACTATGAATTCTAATTAGGGATTATAAAGATAGTATAGCCATTTAAGGCAATTGTGTGCAAATTTACCTTAAATATGTTGAAAATTACCGTGTTAACAATAGCTTAACATTGGTTGATGTTAATTTAGAACAGAAACTGGAGAATTCTGGAGTAGTGGGGGAGGGTAAACCGCTGTAGATTTGCCATATCAATGATTTATTAATATTAAATCCTAAATGTTATGAAAGCAATTTTAAAATTAACAGCAATCGCAGGTTTGTTACTAACTAGTACCGTAGCCATGGCGAACGATCCAGGAATGTACTTAACACCACTAAAAAAAGCAAAGAGCTTTATACTTAAGTTAGATAATCAGACAGCGTCTTCTACCTTGACCATGACTGATATGGAAGACCACCAGATATTTGTTGAGAGTATTAAAGGTAAAGGTCAGTATTCAAAGAAATTTGATTTATCTAAACTGGAGGAAGGACTTTACTTTGTAAAAATGGAATCTTCTTTTAAGGTTGTAGAGTATACACTTGATGTAACCGAATTTGATGTAGAGGTGGTTTCCAGTGAAGAAACAATAAAGCCATACTTTAGACAAGATGGTGGAATGCTTTATGTTAACTATCTTAACGAAAAGCTTAGTCCTATAGTGATAAAAGTTGTTGACGGTCAAAATAGAGTTATCTTCAACCAAGATTTGGGTAGTTCCTTTGTGGTTGGTAAGGCTTTCAACTTTAAAAAGGCACTTAAGGATAGTTATACTGTTACAATTAGTGAAGGAAATAACACTTATGTAAAAACATTCTCTGTTAACTAGTCGGTTAAAGTAAGTCAGAGTTTAATTTAGAGTTATGTTTAATACAGAGGGGCCAATTGGCCCCTCTGTTATTTTTTGGATAAAGCGTACTTCATTAGACGCTCCCTCTTATATTCCGGTAAGGCCGGATTATTGATGGCCTTTTGAAGGGAGATGGGATCCTTTTCTTTAGATAGTATTAGGTTAAAGCATTCCCTGATGCTAAGTTTATTGGCCGACATTTCCTGTAACACTAGTGTGTCTCCTTTTGTCACCCAGCCTTCCTCTAGAATTCGCACATAAGTGCCAGGGTATCCATAATCTATAAATTGC
>JBFHGV010000178.1:0-6392 GCA_041582955.1 Arenibacter sp. | reverse complement strand
TTTATGGCAGCGGAACCCAGTGCGCCAGGTATCAATACCAATGGACTGGTGCTTACATTTGAGACGGTTAATTGAGCTTTAAAAAGTTTTCTTTTGATATAAATAACTAACTACAATATATATTTATGAACACATATTTAAAAAACAAACTTCAGTGGGGTGGACAAATGTTCTGGCTGCTGCTGTTCTTCAGCACCAATGCCCTAATGGCTCAATCTGTTCAGCACACGGTTACAGGAAATATAACGTCTTCCGAAGACGGAATGCCCTTACCAGGGGTTAGTATAGTCTTGCAAGGTACTTCACAAGGGGTTACATCCGATTTTGATGGTAATTACAGTATCAATGTCCCCAATGGTAATGGAACCTTGGTGTTTTCTTACCTAGGGTTCGAAGCTCAACAGGTAGCCGTTAATGGTAGGACTGCCATTAACGTTACTATGGAGCCGGGAGCCGAGGCCTTGGATGAGGTAGTGGTAACTGCTCTGGGAATTAAGAGAGAAGACAAGTCCCTGGGATACTCCGTAGAAAATGTTGCCGGGGAAGAATTGACCCGGGTGGCCCAAGAGAACGTATTAAATTCCCTATCCGGTAAGGTAGCAGGGGTAACACTCAATTCAACCGGAGGTACGGGTTCCTCGGTTAGTATGGTAATACGTGGTGCTATTTCCTTGAGTTCGGACAATCAGCCGCTATTTGTAGTGGATGGGGTTCCTGTATCCAATTCCTTGAATAATATTGGTGGGTTTGGAGATAGGAATGCTGTAGATTATGGAAACGCTATTTCGGATTTGGACCCCAATAGTATAGAAGATGTGAGTATCCTTAAAGGGCCAAGTGCCGCAGCCTTATATGGTTCAAGAGCCGGTAACGGGGTGGTGTTGATTACCACCAAAAAAGCCAAGGACAAGGAAAAGATGAAGGTTTCCTTTACCACCAACACGGTGTTCGACGTGCCTTATAAATTTTTGGAACAGCAAACCAGGTTTGCATCAGGGTATTTTTCCTTTTCTCCTGAATCACAAGAGGGTAGTTATTTACTTCCGGATGTAGCCCTGTCCGGTGGCAACTGGGGGCCTGAATTGGATAAGGGATATTTTGCGGTACAATGGAATGCTCCTTTGGATGCAAACGGGGCGCCTATCCCAACCGAATTGAAATCCTATCCCAATAACGTTAAAAATTTTGTGCAGACAGGTATCACTACAACCAATAGCCTAGAAGTTACCAATAGTACAGAAGTTATGAACTATAGGATGGGCGTGACCAATATGCAAAATACTGGCTTGGTACCCAATTCGGACGTAAATAGGAACAGTTTTTCCTTATCGGCCTCCTCCAATATGAATAACAAACTTACATTGAGTACCAATGTTAACTTGGTGCACAGTTTTTCAGATAACAGACCTTCTTCCAATAGAGGGACCAATCCATTGCAATGGGCCTATTCCACTCCGGCCAATATTGATCTTGGGTTACTAAGGGACTATGATCTTCCAGGAACCGATGTGCTTACCCTGGCCCCGGGCTATAACAACCCGTATTTTTTGGCCTATGGTGTTAACAATAGTTTTTCAAGATATAGGATTTATGGTAACCTGGTGTTGGATTGGAATATATCACCATCCTTTAATATTAGAAGTAGTTACAATCTAAACAGTTATAATCAGACACAGGAAACCAAAATATCCCCTGGATATGATAGGGAGTCCAATAATGGAACCTATGGTATTTCCAAAACCGATGGGGTGGAGACCAATGTGGATATTTTGGCAACCTTTAAAAAGGATTTGGGCAATTTTGATTTTAGTATTTCCGGTGGTGGTAACCTAATGTACCAAAAGAACACCGGACTCAACAACTCGGCATTTTCTAGGGTAGGACTTGTGGTTCCTGATCTCTTTACCGTTTCCAACATTGCCCCAACAGCTTTGAATTATTCCAGTTTTGCAAGTGAAAGAGGAATTAATAGTGTGTATGCCTTGGGTAACTTTGGGTTTATGGATATGCTGTATTTGGACGTTACCGCAAGGAACGACTGGTCCAGTACACTTCCTATAGACAATCGCTCCTATTTTTATCCTTCTGCATCCTTGAGTTTTTTGGTCAGCGAGGTGGTTAACATACCTGAGGTAGACCTTTTAAAGGTTAGGGGAGGCTGGGCCCGAGTAGGTAACGATACCAACCCTTATCAGTTGGGGGCCTATTACAACAATGCAGGACAGTGGGAAAATGCAGTATTGTATTCGGCACCTGGAAGTTTAAGTACTCCAACCTTGGAACCGGAAGAAGCCACTTCCCAGGAATTGGGCTTGGACCTTACCATGTTCAACAATAGGTTTCGTTTTGAAGGTACCTACTACACGGTTGAAAATAAGAACCAAATTGTTCCCAATATACCTATACCGGGATCTTCAGGGTATAACAGTGTAAGTATCAATGCTGGAATACTGGAAAGCAAAGGATATGAATTGTCACTTGGTATTACCCCAATAAGGACCGAAAATTGGAATTGGGATCTAAATGTGAATTATACAACCAATGAATCCAAAGTATTGGCCTTGGCCCCTGGTGTGGATTATATAGAGTTATGGAGCGAAAACAAGAGTGTTTCCAGAGCTTATGTGGCCAATCCGGCAACAGGTGAGGACGGTTTGTTGGGGAATATTTATTCTCCATTAAAACTTCGGGTAACCGATCCCAATTCGCCTTATTTTGGATATCCATTGATTGACGGGGATGAAGGCGAGTTTCTACCTCAGGAAGAACGGGTGAAAGTGGGGAACTACAACCCTGACTTTATCATGGGGCTACAATCCAGCCTTTCTTTTAAAAACTTTACTTTGAACATGACCTTCGATTGGCGTTCTGGCGGACAGTATATGTCGCAAACCTCTAGATATATGGTAGAGGATGGTTATGGACAGCAATTGTTGGATAATTTGGTCAATCCGGGTATAGCCGATCCGGGTCCTGAATTAAAACAGTGGGTGTTGGATAATTCCGAACTTTTGCTTGATGGTGAAGAATTTTATCCTGTTGGAGGCACGCCTGGAGAAGGAGGTTTTCCAGAAGAATGGGGAGGAAGTGTAGTGTATGACGGAGTTTTTTACCCAGGAGTATTGGGCTATCATGATGAGAACGGTAATTTTATTTTAGAAAGCGAGAATCTAGGAGAAGATGGGACCATATTTTTCCCTTTTTCAGCATCACACCCCTGGGAATTTGGTACGCAACATATGTTTGAGGCCGATTATATTAAGTTAAGGGAGGTGTCGCTGAGTTATAGTTTGCCCAGTAAGCTAATAGAAAGAACAGGATTGGACAACATAAGTGTGTCTGTTTACAGTAGGAATATTATGTTATGGACCAAGGATTCTGCTTTTGGGGTAGATCCTGAAAGGGCTTTCCAAGCAGAATCAAGTAGCGGTAACAGAGGAACACAGTTTAAGCAGGGTATAGAACGCTATAATGTGGATCCCTGGGTAATCCCCGTCGGATTTAAAATTGGCCTAACTTTTTAAATAACAAAAACTACGATCATGATATATCAAACAATAAATAAAATTGGCGTATTGATGTTGGGGGTCAGCATCTTAATCTCTTGCCATGGCCTTGAGGACTTAAATGATAACCCCAATAAAATAGGCTCGGAAAATGTAGATCCCAACCTTTTGGTAGGGACGGTAATTTCTGGAACTGCCAAAAATGTTGTTGGCCTTGGATTTGGAGACATGGCCGGGGTAATGCAGCATACACAAAAGGACGGCTGGTCCAGTGGGCATAATGCCTATGACTGGAATAATCGTTCCCATAGTTGGAATGGCTTTTACGGTTTGTTGACCAACAATAAAACCCTTATTGAAAAGGCAGAAACCGATAATTTGGAGTTCCATATTGGGGTAGGGTTGGTAATGAAAGCCTATTTGTTCGGGATGATTACCGATCTTTGGGGCGATGCACCCTATTCCGAAGCCTTAAGAGGAGATGAGGGGGCCGAATATTTTGATGCAACCTTTGATGATCAAAGAGATATCTATTTAGGTATTTTGAGTGATCTGGGCAGGGCCAATACGCTTTTGTCAAAAAACCAAAGCGATTATTTTAGTATACAAGAAAATCAAGATGTTCTGTATGAAGGCGATGTTACCAAATGGAGGAAATTTGCCAATTCCCTGGCCTTGCGCTATTATATGAGATTGTCTGAAAAAGAACCTGGTATCGCAGAAGAGGGAATAAGAAGAATAGCTGCCAATTCCGGACAATATCCTCTTATTTTGAATGAATCCGATGATGCCGCATTGTCCTATGCGGGAAATACCTCAAGCGATTCCTGGCCTACCAATACCGTATTGGATGAAAGTCCCAGTGGCTCCTATTTTAGAATTAAAATGGCTAAAACCCTTGTAGATGCCTTGCAGGAATTGGATGATCCCAGGCTAGGGGTTTGGGCCAATAAGGTTGGAGTACCCTTGGTTTTGGCGGAAGGAGAACCTGAGGATTACGATGAAACTATTGATGGCGAACGCTATGTAGGCCAAAAATTGGTAGATGACCATCTGGATCTATTGGGGGTGCCGGTAGATTTTGATAAGGAATATGTGGGACTACCAACAGCAATTGCATTTGGTCCGGCATATAATTTAAAAGAAGACGCGTCACAAGGAATATATAACCCCCATGTTTCCCAATTAAATGATATTTATAAAGCCGCTAGTGGGCCTTTATTAAAGGCGCGTTTGCTATCCGCTGCTGAGGTGCATTTTATTTTGGCCGAAGCGGCACTCAAAGGCTGGGTATCCGGGGGGGCAGAGGTACACTATAACGAAGGTGTTAAGCAATCATTGGAAACCTGGGGCGTTGGAGATAGTTACAACGACTATATAGCTGGGGCAGCCTATGGTGGATTGGAAGATATTATAGAGCAAAAATGGATAGCCAGCTGGACAGCAGCTACCGAAGCTTGGTTCGACTATAGAAGAACTGGTCTTCCAGACTTACAAACGGGCCCGTCATCAAAACGAGAAGCCCTTCCATTGCGGTTCTACTACCATATTGATGAAATAGATCTTAATACACAAAATGCCGAAGCAGCTATTCAAAAATTGGAGACCACTCCATTTAAAGGCGAGGATGTTAGTAATAATAGTGCCTGGTCTAAAATGTGGTTGTTACAAGGTACTGGAAAACCCTATTAAAATATTTTATTTGAGTTGGATTAGCTGCAATTTAAAGGAGGCGTTCTATAAGAACTGCCTCTTTTTGCTGTCCCATTAATTCGTTCTCCGGAAATCCTTGGAAAATCACCAGAAAGTAATATAAAAAAGGCGTATACCTAATTCAATTAATTCTAAATCATGCAAAGATTTCTGTTTTTATTATTCCTAAGTACCTCCGCTATTGTTGTAGCACAAGAAAAACCAAAAATAGCCTTTGGACCATATATTCAGCAAATGGGAACCAAAGATGCTACCATATGCTGGTCTACCTTGGAAAGCACACCTACCATCACGGACAAAGAGGGGAATGTTAAAACCATAGGGGAATATAAACACCATAAGATACATTTGGGGGATTTGGAGCCCAATACTACATACAACTATGATGTACTTAACGATGGTAGTGATGAAGGCAAAGGCACCCTGACTACTTATCCAGACGAGGCTATTCCCTTTAATTTTGCCGTTACCGGTGATTCTAGGAACAGACACGATGTACACGCTAAAATTGTGGCGAAAATCATGGAAACCAATCCAAGGTTTATCATCAATTCGGGCGATCTGGTAGCCAATGGCCGGTCTATTAGTGATTGGGAAGCCTTTT
The DNA here is from genome assembly GCA_041582955.1 of Arenibacter sp. GTDB lineage: Bacteria > Bacteroidota > Bacteroidia > Flavobacteriales > Flavobacteriaceae > Arenibacter. Next base: position 569 of record JBFHGV010000178.1, on the reverse strand, counting down.
TTGGAGTTAACAAGGAGCTAATGAGAAATACCCCATATTATCCGGTTTTGGGCAACCACGAAAAGGATTCACCTTATTATTACGACTTGTTTGATCTGCCAAACAATGAAAAATATTACTATTTCACTGTTGGCGATGCGTTGTTTATTGTTTTGGACAGCGAAGGCAAACAAATTTCGCAACCAGAATTTGTATCGGATAAGAATAGTGATGCCTTTTGGAGAGATGCCTTCTCCGAATATTTTACTACCCAGAAAAAATGGTTAGAGCAGGTTTTGGAATTAAATAAGGAAGCTGGCTTTGTTTTTATTTTTCAGCACAAACCACTGTACAGTGCAATGAAAAATAGGATGGCCGAGGCCGAGGAAACCCGGGAATTTTGGGGAGATATTTTTGAAAGGCATAAGGTTCAGGTTTTCTTAAACGGGCACGACCATCATTATCACAGGGCTAGCAAGAACGGGGTGCATTATATAACCTCGGCTGGCGCTGGAGCTCCACTATACGACATAGATCTAGAACTCCCGGAAACCAAAAAATCCAGTAAAATAGAACATTTCGTCAATGTG
>JBFHGV010000177.1:0-6410 GCA_041582955.1 Arenibacter sp. | reverse complement strand
AGCACTGTCCTATAGGGAAAAGGAATTAATAGGCCACGGCACCCAACAACACTCCAATGGATTTGGCTCGCCCATAGGCAAACTTAAGGGCATCAATCTGGCCATTGAAGATATGAGCCCTCGCGATTTAAAGGCCTACAATATATATGAGGGAGAAGTAGTTTCCCTAGAGTTCATTGGCAATATCAAGGTTAAGGGAAAAATTATTACCGGCACCAGAAACCTAAAAGGAGAAATTATCCTCATTACCTTGGCCAACTGTACGGTAAGCCACAATGGAACCGTACTCTTTACCCCGGATCAGGGCTTATACCATATGGCCGTGGGGGAACAGATAGTGTCCGTATTTAACGGTCCGGCAGATTTAAGAAGTTTTGACCTGGTAACCCACCAACTCAGCGAAACCACCATTAAAGCCACAAAAACCAAGAAAAAGCAGCAATTAGAACAATTGTACCAACAGGTTAGGGAGTATAGGGAGGGGAAAAACACTACTATTTCCAGAAACAAGGTTTTCCAGGAATTAAAGGCCCACTATCCCGAGGACTGGTTGTTATCCGTGGAGTTGTACGAATTGGCAAAAAGCAATGGGGACCATAGTTTCTCAGAAGCCCTAATACTACATTTGGAAAGTGTAAAACTGCACAAACCGGAAGTTGGACATTTAATTGATGATGGTCTGGAATTGGTAAATAAAAGTTTAGTGTCATAGCCCTGTCTACAACTTTGAACTGGATTTGCTATATTTATGATCCGACCGTATATAGACCAAAAATGAATCGCTATACTTTTTTTGCTTGCATCTTTTATATTTTATTCCTATCCAGTTTGCAATCCCAGACCATTTATGAGGAAGAAAAGGTCCCTACTTTTGAGGTACCCGATCCCTTAATATCCTTTAATGGAAAAAAAATCAATTCTGTTAAAAAATGGGAAAAAGAAAGAAGGCCGGAACTTTTGGAATATTTTGAGAACAATGTGTATGGTAGGATTCCCCGGGACATAAAGCTCGAATCATACACCACTTTGGAACAGGACAACAATGCCCTTAATGGCAAGGCCACGCGAAAACAAATAGCCCTCAATTTTAAGCACAGTAACAAATCCTTAAGCTTTACCATCCTGCTCTATCTACCAAAAAACATTAAAAATCCCCCCTTGTTCCTGGGGTATAACTTTTACGGAAATCATACCATTACCAATGACGATGCTGTCCTAATTTCAACGGCTTGGGCCCGTAACAACGAACCCTTTGGCATTAAAAACAATACTTTAACAGAAGAATCCAGAGGCAAAAGATCATATCGCTGGGCCATTGAAAAAATACTGGACGCTGGCTATGGCCTGGCCACCATTTATTACGGGGAAGTAGATCCGGACATAAACAATTTCTCGGACGGTATCCATTCCCTTTTGTACGACAAGAACCAAACCCAACCAAAACCGGACGAGTGGGGCAGTATCGCGGCTTGGAGCTGGGGCATGTCCCGGGCGTTGGACTATTTTAAAAAAGACAAGGAAGTCAATGCCAGCAAGGTCATTGCTTTTGGCCATTCCCGCTTGGGAAAAACATCTTTATGGGCAGGAGCTACAGATCAGCGATTTGCAGGGGTAATCTCCAACAATTCCGGATGTGGTGGCGCCGCCCTCTCCAAACGTAAATTTGGGGAAACCATCGGAAAAATCAACCATGTTTTTCCACATTGGTTCTGTGATAATTTCAACCAATATAATGACAATGAGGAAGCCTTGGCTGTGGACCAACACCAGTTATTGAGCCTTATTGCTCCAAGGCCCCTATATGTGGCCAGCGCTGAAGGAGATAAATGGGCTGATCCTAAAGGAGAGTTTCTTTCTGCCTACTATGCATCCCCAGTTTATGATTTGTATAACAAAAAAGGCATAAAGAGTATGCAGATGCCAAAGGTCAATGAGCCTATCCATAACACCGTTTCCTATCACATCCGCAGCGGCAAACACGATGTTACCGATTACGATTGGGAAAATTACATAAAATGGGCAGATACCTTTGTGAAATAAGGGGAATACCGGTATTTATTCCAACAACCGTAAGGCTTCCAAATTCTCTATGTTCCTATCCCCATACACCAATGTCCAACCCATGGAATTGGTAAGCAACAAAAATTTGGAAAGCTCGCTCAGTAGTCGGTTTTCCGCATTGGATCTAAGGGAAGATGCCTCTATCTTTTTTTGCAGGGAGGCATTTACGTTGCGCTTAATTTTGTTATAGTCATCGGCATTGAACTGGTTTAAATAATCCGAACTAACATCGTAATACTCAAAATCGGGGTTTATTTTTATTTCGGGCTTTGGAATGTTTAGGATTCTCAATGTTTTGGTTTTCTCATCCGTCTCAAACTCTACCAAGCTTAGATCATAGGCTACGGTCACCTCGGCATTGACCACCACTAGGGCTTTTTTATCGGCAGTAATCAAGGGTCCGAACAATTGCTGGGAATCCTTATAGTTGTACACTTCTGCAAAATGACCTTCGGTAACGATGAGTTTGGAAACCTTATTGATCTGCTCTTGGATAAGCATGGAATTTTCTTTAAGTATAGACTGTTCTTCCCTCCTTTCTATGCAGGAACGATAAATGAGCAGTACGGCCAAGGTGAGGATTACCCCTATCAATATTTTCTTCATTCACTAAAATTTCATAAAAGGATACTGCTTTTGAAGGTACGCAATTTTCTGATCAAGCTTCTTTATGAATTGTCGGTGTTTCTCTGATTCTGGATTAAAGGGCCTATGGTTCAATCCATTTTGCACGGCCGCTACCTTTTGCATTTCGGGCAGGACCTCCTTGGCTACCCATACCGATATAAACTTCTCCCAAATATAATCAATGGCCAATGAATTGGGGTGTACCATATCCCTATCGTAATAGCGATAATCCCGCAATTCATCCATCATAATCTCATAGGCAGGAAAATAGGAGGTGTGGGTCAACTTTCCCAGCACCTCATTAACAGCTGTAATTAAATTGGCCTTACTACGCTGATTTTCTACAAAACCATCCTTTATGTGACGTACCGGGGAAATGGTAAGAATAACCTTAACTCCGGGAACCCTGCTCTGTAGCAAAGAAATTGTATCCAACAAAGAGTCCGCTACAAAGGAAGCATCCAACAATGTTTTCTCAAAATTCTTCTGGGGCACTTTATGACAATTGGCAATAATACAGTTGGTTTGCCTATAGCTGTAAGCCCAGGCCGTACCCAAGGTAATTATTATATGGGTCACCCCTTTAAGCCACTCTGCCGTATTGCTGGAAGCATTTTCTATGGCCTGCAAGGTATCGTTTTTTTCTAATCTACTTAAATCTGAATGTACATCCAATGAATGCCATTTTTCATTGGAAAACACCAAATGCTCTTCTGGAAATCCACTTTCGCAGATGACCTTTTTGGCAAAATTATGGATAGCCGTTGCTTGATAGAGAATCCCAAAAGGGTTTACCAACGTTTGAAACTTATAATGACTAAACTTATCTCCAATATTCTCCGCAAAACAGGACCCCAATAAAAGTAATTTACTATTGTAATCTATTTTGGGATTTTCTTCCGATAAAGGTATTTGAGTCTGTAGCTTCATTAGGCTATAGTTTAGCTTATAATTAGGATCCAGTTTGCCATATGCGCGGTTCAAAAAAATTGCATCCTCCTGGTCTGCCCAGTTGACAATAGGATCAAGAAAGAAGAACACATTGCACCTTTGCTATGAATAGCCAGCCTTGGCCAAGCCTACATCAAATAACTTTTAGCCTTTTCCAAGGCCTCCGTTATCCCAGCAGGGTTCTTTCCTCCTGCAGTGGCAAAAAATGGCTGGCCACCACCACCACCTTGGATGAATTTTCCTAGTTCCCTAACTATGGTCCCGGCATTTAACTTTCTGTCACCCACCAATTCCTTGGAGATATAACAGGACAAAATAGCCTTCCCATCCTTTTCAGAGGCAAAGAGCAAAAATAGGTCGTCCCTGTTTTGGCCAATCTCAAAGCATATATCCTTAATTCCTTGGGCATCCAGATCTACCTTCTTGGCCAAGTACTGGATTCCGTTCACTTCTGTAAGTTCGTTCAACAATTCTCCCTTAACATTTTTAGCCTTGTCCTTTAAGAGGTTTTCCACTTCTTTCTTCAAGCGCAAATTCTCTTCTTGCAGAGCAGCTACCGCCTTAACCGGCTCTTTGGCATTGTTCAACAGTACTTTTAACTCTGTCAGGGTATTGTTGCTCTCTGTATAAAAATCCTTGACAGCTTCAGCGGTAATGGCCTCTATCCTCCTTATCCCGGAGGCCACGGCACCTTCGGATTTAATTTTGAAATGCCAGATATCGGCAGTATTCTTAACATGGGTCCCCCCACAGAGTTCAATAGATTGTCCGAAACGGACAGTCCTGACCGTATCCCCGTATTTTTCCCCGAACAAGGCCATTGCTCCTTCTTCCAAGGCCTTTTCCATAGGTACGTTGCGCTGTTCTTCCAAGGGCAGGCCATTATTGATCCTGGCATTTACAAAACTTTCTATCTGCTGTAGCTCGTCTACACTTACTTTGGCAAAGTGCGAAAAATCGAACCGCAGGTATTTGGAGTGTACCGCTGAACCTTTTTGTTCTACATGCTCTCCCAACACCTCTCGCAATGCCTGGTGCAGCAAATGGGTGGCCGTATGGTTGCTGGCCGTTCTTCTACGCTGTTCCTGATCTACGACTGCCTTAAATTTCTCTTCCAAGTGGGAGGGCAATTCCTTGGCAAAATGCACTATTTCATTATTCTCCCTCTTGGTATCAAGGATATAGAAAACATTCCCATTGGAAGCTTCCAAATATCCCTTATCACCTACCTGCCCTCCGCCTTCAGGGTAAAATGGCGTTAAGTTGAATACTAATTGATATTGCTCACCTTCCTTCTTGGAAGTTACTTTTCTATATTTTACAATTTTTACGTTGGTTTCCAAATTGTCATAGCCTACAAACTCCTGATGAAGATCGTCTGCCAATACCACCCAATCCTCTTTGGACACTTCGGATGCCGATCTAGAGCGATTTTTTTGCTCCTGCATCGCTTTTTCAAATCCTGCCTCATCCAATTGATATCCTCTTTCCCCTAAAATTAGAGCGGTAAGATCTATGGGAAACCCAAAGGTATCATAAAGCTCAAATGCCTTTCTACCGTCAATCATTTTACCCTTGTTCCCTGACACTATATTATCTAGCAACAGCAATCCTTGGTCCAAGGTCTTTAAAAAGGAATGCTCTTCCTCTTTTACTACATTTTCTATAAGCTGACGTTGGTCTTTAATTTCTGGAAACGCCTTTCCCATAGTATCGGACAGCACTTTTACCAAACGGAACATAAAGGGCTCCTTGGTATCCAAAAAAGTAAAACCATAGCGTATGGCCCTTCTCAATATTCTGCGGATTACGTATCCTGCCCCAGTATTGCTGGGCAATTGTCCGTCTGCAATAGAAAAGGAAACCGCCCTAATATGATCTGCTATGACCCTAATGGCGATATTGGTTTGCTCATCCTTCCCGTATTTGGAATTGGTTATGGTCTCTATTTCCCGGATCAAGGGGGTAAAGACATCAGTATCGTAGTTGCTTTGCACGCCTTGCAAGACCATACAAAGTCGCTCAAACCCCATACCGGTATCAACGTGTTTTGCCGGAAGAGCCTCTAGTTTACCATTGGCCTTACGGTTGTATTGCATAAAGACCAAATTCCATATTTCCACCACCTGTGGATGATCTTGATTTACCAAAGACGCTCCAGAAACCTTTGCTTTTTCCGAAGCCGAGCGAATATCCACGTGTATCTCTGAACAGGGCCCACAAGGTCCTTGATCGCCCATTTCCCAAAAATTATCCTTTTTGTTCCCAAACAAGATCCTGTCCTTATCCACAATATTGCTCCATAGTTTCAAGGCCTCCGAGTCCTGTTCCAGTTTATCGGCGTCCGTGCTACCCTCAAAAACAGTCACATAAAGACTATCCTTGTCTATTTTACACACCTCCGTTAAAAACGTCCATGCCCATGAAATAGCTTCCTCCTTAAAATAATCCCCAAAGCTCCAATTGCCCAACATTTCAAACATGGTATGGTGGTAGGTGTCCTTCCCCACTTCTTCCAGATCGTTGTGCTTACCACTTACCCGCAAGCATTTCTGGGAATCGGTTACCCTTGTATGCTTGGGAACAGAATTACCAAGAAAAAATTCCTTGAACTGATTCATTCCTGCATTGGTAAACATCAAGGTAGGATCATTTTTTACGACCATGGGTGCAGATGAAACAATTTTATGAGATTTTCCTTCAAAATAATCTAAAAATACTTGGCGAATTTCTTTTGTTTTCATGCTTAGCGTTGCTTTTACTTTAAGTGT
>JBFHGV010000176.1:0-6416 GCA_041582955.1 Arenibacter sp. | reverse complement strand
TAATCTAATTCCCATAACTTTAGGGTCCCATTATGTAAAGGCCCTAATCAAATGTACACCATCATAGACATAGAGACCACCGGAAACGGTATAAAGGGAAATAAGATTACCGAAATTTCTATCTTCAAATTTGATGGACATGAGATTATAGATGAATATACTTCCCTCGTAAATCCCGGCTGTGATATTCCCTACTTTATAACAGGTCTTACGGGCATAGACAACAACCTGGTACGCCATGCCCCACCTTGGGAAGAAATTGCACCCCATGTCCTTAAAATGACACAGGACTCTATATTTGTGGCCCATAGCGTAAATTTTGATTATAACGTCATTAAAAATGAATTTCAGCAGCTTGGAATTACTTTTTCCCGAAAAAAACTATGTACGGTACGCTTGTCCAGAAAATTAATTCCTGGCCTTAATTCGTACAGCTTGGGCAAGCTGTGCAGCGCTGTGGGAATTCCACTAACCGATCGGCACAGGGCCAGAGGAGATGCCCATGCCACTGTATTGCTTTTCCACAAATTACTTAGTACCGAGGGTGCTGAAAAAGTCTTTAAAACCTTTCTAAGTTCTCGTTCCCAGGAGGCTACTTTACCCCCTTCACTGCCTAGGGAGGTTTTTCAAAAACTGCCCAACTCCCCGGGTGTCTATTATTTTAAGGATAAAAAAGGTAGCATACTGTATATAGGAAAGGCCGTGGATATTAAAAAAAGGGTATTGGGGCATTTCTATGACAAAGCCACCAAAGAAATATTACTATGCAAGGCAACCCATGACATAGACTTTGAATTATCAGGTAATGAGCTCATAGCCCTATTAATGGAATCGGCAGCTATAAAAAAACACTTCCCTCTCTACAACCAGAGTCAGAAACGCAGTCCACAGGAGTATGCCATTTTCTCCTATGAAGACAGGAAGGGGGTATTGCATCTTGCCTATAACAAACTAAAATTGGCTCCCAATCCCCTATCCACTTTTAATAGTATAACCGATTGCCGTCTTTTTTTGGAGGAATTGTGCAAGGAATACCTACTTTGCCCCAAATTTTGTCACCTTCAGGAAAACACAAAAAGCTGCTCCCATTACAGCCTTAACAGTTGTGAAGGGATCTGTACGGACACGGAGGCCGCAATGGCATATAATACCAAAGTAAAAATGGCCATTGAGGGTATGCTTGCAAAGAACCAAAATATTTTAATAAGGGAAAAAGGAAGACATGCAGAGGAAGAAGCTTTTGTTTTAATTTGGGACAACCAGTACAAAGGATATGGATATATTCCAATAAGCGAACAAATCAATACAGTTAGGGATCTGGAAAACTATCTGCAACTACAAAAAGAAAACTCGGACACGAAGCGTATTATTTCTTGGTACCTTAGAAAACATCCAAAAAAAGCCATTCAAATCCCTTCCACTATAGGTTAGGAATTATACCTTGGGCATCTAAACTCCCCTAAACTTCAAAATTACTTTTTATTGCCGCTATTCATTAGCAAGAGCACTGCGGTTACCAAGCCCACACATACAGCTCCAAATATAGAAATCATTATAATTCCGTTACTCCAGTTTACCAAAGGCAAGAGTTGAGTTATCATAGGTATTCATTTTAGAATCAGAAGGCTAAAATATAGACAAACCGAATTTCAAAATATGATAAATGTCATCTTCTACAAGCTAGTAGGGCAAACATAGTCCGTTACCTCGTAACCAGACTCCTTTATTTTGGCAAATCCCCCGGCAATATCCACCAAATTATGAATCCCCCTACTTTTAAGAATAGATGCTGCTATCACTGATCTATACCCTCCAGCACAGTGCAGGTAAAAGGTCTCTTCCTTTGGGAATTGGGCCATATGGTCATTTAGAAAATCTAGTGGTGTATTCTCCGCATTCACTAAATGCTCAGAGGCATACTCCGATTCTTTCCTAACATCAAAAACAGGAATGTCCTTATTGGCAAGCACCTCCTTTAAATCCTTTGCATGTACAGAACTAAGGGTATCATATTCCTTACCGGAGTCTTTCCATGCCTTAAAACTACCTTTTAAATATCCTACGGCAGCATCAAAGCCAACCCTGGAGAGTCTTATTATAGTCTCTTCTTCCCTACCTTCTGGAGTAACCAGTAAAATAGGCTGTTTGGTATCGGCGATAAGAGCCCCTACCCAAGGTGCAAAACTCCCGTCCAAACCGATGAAAATAGACCTGGGCACAAAACCCTTAACAAAATCCTCTTGATGTCTTACATCCAAGATCACAGCGTCTGTAGCATTGGCTGCTTCCTCAAAATCATCAGGACTCATTGCCGTAGTACCCCTTTCCAAGACTTCTGCTATATCCTCATAACCTTCCCTGTTCATCTTTACATTCAGAGGAAAATATTTAGGTGGTGGCAATAATCCTTCTGTCACCTCTTTAACAAACTCTTCTTTGGTCATATCGGCCCTTAGGGCGTAATTCATTTTCTTCTGGTTCCCCAAGCTATCCACTGTTTCCTTCATCATATTCTTTCCACAGGCCGATCCCGCACCATGGGCAGGATACACCACTATGTGGTTGGCCAAAGGCATTATTTTGTTTCTAAGGCTATCATACAAAAGCCCGGCTAAGTCCTCCTGAGTCATATTAGCCGCTTTTTGCGCCAAATCCGGTCTCCCTACATCTCCTAAAAACAGCGTGTCACCAGAAAATATAGCGTAATCCCCGCCTTTTTCATCCCGCAACAAATAGGTAGTACTTTCCATAGTATGCCCTGGGGTATGTAAGGCCTTAATGGTTATATCCCCTAGACTAAATTCTTGACCATCCTTTGCTATTATAGCATCAAAAGAAGGGTTGGCATTGGGACCGTACACAATGGGAGCCCCTGTTTCTTTGGATAAGGTAAGGTGACCGCTCACAAAATCTGCGTGAAAGTGGGTCTCAAAAATATATTTTATTTTGGCGTTATCGGCTTTGGCCCTTTTTAAATAGGGTTCCACTTCTCTTAAGGGATCAATAATGGCTACCTCTCCCTTACTTTCAATATAATAAGCGCCTTGCGCCAAACATCCCGTATAAATCTGCTCTATTTTCATCTTTACTTTTCTATTTTATTCAACGTAAACCACGATTCACCTAAACACCTGGCCTACGCATATCCAAGACCTATTTTAAACTAAAATGATTGTATTTCAATATATTACAAAAAAAACACCTTGTATTTACATTACACAACCAACCTTTATTAAGGTACTTTAAAACTTTTTAATTTTAAAATTCCTTACAAAGGTAGATAATCCCCTCCTTATGTTTGGTAACATTAGTTGCTCAGGTTTTGATGGGCTATCTTTTCCCTTAGAACAGGGATTTTATTAGGGTCCTCATAATGCGCCACAGCTTCCTTTATGGTCACAAAGAGGTATTTCTTATCCAAACAATTGACGATTCCACTTTCAAAAATAATATCGCGTGTAGGACCAATGGCACCAGCAATATAAAACTGAATATTCCTTTGATTTATCTCTTGAATAACATTTATTAACATGGAAGCTGCCGTGGAATCTATGTAATTAATTGCTTCTGCATTCAATATTACCGCTTTCAACCCAGGGCCTTTGGCTTTAATATATTTAAAGAGTTGACTTTTAAAATAGGTTGAGTTCCCAAAATATAATTGTGAATCAAATCTTACGATCAAAAGGTCGGGCCTCACCTCAACCTCCCCTCCAAACCGATAGATATTTTTGTAGTAATCCGATCCCTTGATATTTCCCAATATAGGAAAATGTGGCTTGGAGGTCCGGTAAACCATTACCAATAAAGCCACTAGCACCCCTAGCAAAATCCCCTCTACTATACCCATTGAAAGGGTAAAAAGAAAAGTTATCATTAGAACTGCAAACTCGTCCTTCCGTTGATGCCATAAATTTTTAGGATAGGCTATATCTATCAGCCCAAAAACAGACACCATTATAATAGAGGCCAAAGCGGCTTTGGGCAAATTGTAGAAGAGTGGGGTTAGAAACAACAGCGTTAATACCACCATCACCACACTTACCATTGAAGCCACCGTGGTTTTTGCTCCAGCCTCATAATTTATGGCCGATCTGGAAAAACTTGATGTAACCGGGTAGGCCTGAAAAAAAGACCCTATCATATTTGAAAGTCCCAAAGCTACCAACTCTTGGTTGGGGCTAATGGTTTCCTCTTTGTTCTTATCCTCAATGGCCCTGCCTATGGAAATGGCCTCCAAATACCCTACGAACGCCAAGGTTAGGGCTATTGGCCAGATATCTTTAAAATTTTTAAAACTAAATTTATGCCAATGAAACGATGGCAAGCCTGCAGGTACCTCACCTACCACATGTACACCATAGCTTTCCAAATTAAAAAAATAAACTACCACAGTACTCAGGACCACTACCAATAAAATGGCAGGAAACCTTTTAAACCAGTTTTTAAAAGAAATAATAACCAATATCCCCACAATTCCGATCCCGAAATCGTAAAAATTGGTTTCCTTGATATGATGCAAGGCATTGATGACAAGCTCATGAAATTTATTGCTGTTCTCTATATTGGTCCCCAACAAATGTTTAAGCTGACTAAAGATAATGATGACTGCAGCAGCAGAGGTAAATCCGCTTATTACCGGCCTGGACATGAAGTTTACCAGAAAGCCCATGCGAAAAACTCCCATAAAAAGTTGAAACGCACCCACCATAAACGACAGGAACAGGGCCATTAAAATATAGTTCTCTATTCCTGTAATGGCCAAAGTTCCCAATCCGGCTGCCACCAATAGTGAATCCATGGCCACTGGTCCAACGGCAATTTGTCTGGAGGTTCCCAAAAAGGCGTAAACTATAACGGGAAACAAAGCGGCATACAAACCATAGACCGGAGGTAAACCTGCTATCATGGCATACGCCATTCCCTGGGGAATTAGTATTATCCCCACGGTCATACCGGCCGCCAAATCTTTCCTAAAAAGCTTTTTGTTGTATTTTGGAAGCCAGCCCAAAAAGGGTAAAAATCTTTCCATCCCTCAAATTTACCATTAAATCGTTAATCCCAATGTAACGAAGGTTACCATTTTAAGGGACAAGCCTTAAGCTAGCTTATGACAAAGGGGCGAAATCAGGATTAATTATTTTATATTGTACTCCCAAACAACCAAATTACAATTAGCATGCACAAAATACGTTTAATCGTTCCTTGTTTATTATTGTCCGCCCTACTGTGCCAATGCAGATCCGCTAAATACATCGCCGAAGAAAATAATGATGGCTGGGTATCCATGTTCAACGGCAAGGACATTAAAGACTGGACTACCAAAATCCACCATTATGAGGTAGGCGACAATTATGGTGACACCTTTAGGGTAGAAGATGAAATTATTAAAGTCAGGTATGATCAATACGAAGGTGATTTTAACGAACGCTACGGTCATTTATACTACAATACTCCCTACTCCTATTACCATTTGGTAGTAGAATATCGGTTTGTAGGAGAGTTGCATCCCGGTGCCCCAAGCTATACCATAAAAAATAGCGGGGTTATGTTCCACTCCCAAGATCCAAGGACCATGCCCAAAGAGCAGGATTGGCCCATTTCTGTAGAGATGCAGTTCTTGGCCGGACTGGAAGAGGGCAAATCACGACCTACAGGAAATATGTGTTCACCAGGGACAGATGTGGTATATGAAGGGAAGGTTGATCCTAGACATTGCATAAATTCTAGCTCCAAAACGTATTTTGGAGACCAATGGGTACGTGCAGAAGCTATTGTATTGGGCGATTCACTGGTTACACATATCGTTAATGGGGAGCAAGTACTACAATACAGCAAGCCTCAAATAGGGGGCGGAGTAGCAAATGGCTACGACCCTGCCATAAAGGTGGACGGTAAATTGTTAAAAGAGGGCTTTATAGCGCTGCAGGCAGAGGGACAGCCCATTGATTTTAGGAAAGTGGAAATAAAAAACCTTAAGGGCTGTATGGATCCCAAGGCCAAGAATTACCGCGATTACTACATAGAACCAGATTTAGCCGATTGCCTGTATTAAGATAATAAACCGTTAAGCAATCTATTGAATGTTGCCCCCAACCGGCAAACCACTAGGTACCCTTTCTGGAATTTCCTTATCAAAACTATCATCGTTGAGGGTATTTAAAAAGGAAATTATCAATGACATATCCTTTACACTCAGTTGCAACTCCCTAACAAATGGATCGAACATTTCTTTGGCAACCAATGGATTCCTAGTTTTCCCAAAGGAGATATCCTCATAAAACTCCAAGACCTGTTTTAAGTTCTGAAAAACACCGTTATGCATATAAGGGGCCGTAAAACGCAGGTTTCTTAAGGTTGCGGTCCTAAAAGCAAAACTATCCCCAAAACCCCTGTCAGGTTCTTGCACCTTACTG
>JBFHGV010000175.1:0-6431 GCA_041582955.1 Arenibacter sp. | reverse complement strand
TCCTAGCTGGTTGGCAGTTATAGTCGAAACTAGATCGAAGGCTTCACTCTCCATATAGTTTAATAGACTTTGTCTTAATTGGCGTGCTGCCGGTCTATCTTCCAAATTTGAACGGAGATCCATTGATGAAAATATTAGTTTGCCATTACCTATTTTCACCTCGAAAATATTTGCCAAATGTTGATTGGTTACAAAATTATCTACTACCCTTACTATGGGCTTTACGGGTAAAGAATCTATAGGAGATGCCTTTGAATTGATGCATAGGTCCCACCATTGCCATTGGGTAAAGGATTGCGTAGGGAAATCTTGCAGTGCCATATGTTCCTTATCTATTAAGAGTCCCATGGTTCCGGGTTGATCGGGAAAATGAACAGGGCTCCAAAATACGGGTGTAAACCTTCCCTTATTTCCTTTTAATTGATTTAGGTCCGGATTGAGCAATACTTTTTTTCCTTGGTTTAAAGCTGTTATAGCCTCTTCAAAGGAGGAGGTGATTATTGTATTCTTTGGATGGTTCGGCATGGATGATGGGTATACCCAAATTGGCCAATGGTTTTGGTATTCTGTTCCCTTAAGTTTAATCTCAACATTCCATTCCTGAGCCTTTTCAATTTTGATGGGAATATCTATTTTTCCCAACTCAATGTTGTTGCCAATAATCAAGTCTAAATTGTTGATGGTCCCTTTAAATAGAACGTTACCTTCGTCATTGATTATTTGCCATTCAATGGTTTGATTCTCTAAGTTTTTCAGATAATTGGATACTTCTATACTTGCCAGGAAGTTTTCTCCTTCAACATAAATTGCCTTTTCAAATCGAATTAGAGGTACTAATGGACTGTTGAATTTTCGAAATTCTTCGGCAGAGATAATACCTTTGGATTCCCAAAAAGCATTGAGCAAACCGACCAAAGCAGTTCCCTGTCCGGGAAAATCCTGTAGTTGAAGCAATTGAAAACCATCAAAGCTGTTGGTTTTTAAAGCGCGTTCTATTTCTTCTTTGTAGAGCATGGCCGCCAGTTTTCCTGAGGCCTGGGTGAAGTCACCCGCAAGATCTAGCATTCCCTTTTTTTTCAAATCGTTCTTAACGGCTATAAAATTTAGGGGTTCCAAAACACCGGTGTACGCTGGTATTTCTGTCAAATCCGGGTATACCGAATACTGTCCAATTTCATGGGAAATCAAAGGAACTTGAATGTGGTCGCTATTAACTGAGTAGTCAGTGTCAAAATGTGGGGGTTTGTCATTAAAGATCCCCTGTCCTCGAATCCATCCCTTATCGGTCCATTGGGCAATAAAGAATTCATCTTCCTGTTCAGGTCTCGTTCCAGTTGGCTTTTGAAAGGAAAATGAAGTTGTTGTAAATAAACGCCTGTTATCCATTTTCTTGAGCTCAGCTGTCATACGGTTGAGTAGTCCAATGTCGCCCTGCAACTCGTTGCCCAGGGCCATTAAAATAAATGAAGGATGATTTCCGTAATCAGCTAGGATCTTTTCGGCTTCTTTTCCTAGAAATAGGGTGGTATTTTCGTCCTCGCCAACTTTAAGGCTCCAATGTGGAAGTTCTACCTGAAAATAGAAGCCAGCTTCGTCGGCGGCTTCAAAAGCAGCTTTGGGAGGGCACCATGAGTGAAATCTAAGATGGTTGAGCCCGTAATTTTTGGCCTGTCCAATAAGCTTGGCCCAGCCCGACTTTTCCATGGGCGGATATCCTGTCAGCGGAAAAATGGCACATTCCAAATTACCGCGAAGAAAAATTCGCTCATCGTTCAATTTAAGTACGCCTTCGTTGTGCCCCACTTTTCTATATCCGAACCTAGTTTGTTCGGATTTTCCCCGGCTCATAACCTTGGCGTGGTATAGTATAGGATGGAATTCGTCCCAGAATTTAAGTTTTTCCGGCCTATCAATTTTAAAAGAGACAAGATTTCCTTGAATTATGGCATTGTTTACAATTTCGGTATGAATAGTTTTTCCATTTTGATCAGAAAGTTCAAATACTATTTTTTTTGATATTGGCTTGGCCTGTACAAAGCTTACCTTTAGAGCATTATTGTCAATATCCGGAAAAATTTGTAGATTTTTAAGCGTATTTGGTTCCGAAGCCTCCAATAAAATATCACCTATGATTCCATTCCATTTTATTTGGGTATGGTTGGTATAAGCGTGGGCCATGTCCTGGTTTATCGGGTCTGGATATTTACTTCCTGCAACATTTATAAAGGGATATTTGTTGGAATTGTCTATGACGATGGTAAGCAAGTGCTTCCCGGGAGACATAAAGGAGGTTAAATTGTATTCATGGGCACCAACAAGGCTTTCCGATCTTCCTACTAATTTACCGTCCACAAAAACCTGGGATTCCCAGATTACCCGTTCTAGGGTCAGGTTTACTTCCTTTTTCTTCCAAGATTTTGGAATGTTGATTTCCTTTTGGTACCATGCTTTTCCAATGTATTGATGTTTTCTTGTTAGGTTGGAAAGCACGTAATTGTTAAGAGCGGGTTTAAGGGAACTAGGGGTTCCTATACCGGCATCGTCCAAAGTGCCGGGTAAATCGATGCCCATACCTTGAAAGTTTAGGGAGGCCCAATTGGCATTGGAGCCTATGTTCAAAGAATCCAGTTTTACCTGCCATTTGCCGGCAAGTGAGATCTGGTCTGTTGTTTGGGCAATGAACTTGCCGTGAAACATTAAATGAAAAACAAATATGGATAAATAATAAAAATTTCTCATGCTTTAAATATCTTGATATTGCTGATTCCACTTTTTGGCCATATCTAAATGGACAAAAGCCGGTAAATGGTATTTGTCTTTGTCCAATATCTTTGTGAAAGCTGAAATAGCCTCTTTGGGATTCCCTAATCCCAGTTCACCTAGACCCAGTAAATATTGACAGTGGTTGTTATTCCGAACATTCAGGTCTTCTTCCCAAATCAACAAATCGGGAAGTGAAACGGCAAAATAATCCAATTTAACGTCGTCAATTATATGCTCCTTTCCGTAAGAAATCAAATTTTTGAACCGATGTTCGGCTTCTTCGTTTCTTCCCAATTTCCTTAGGGCAAGTCCTTGATAAAATATTTTGTCAGGTTGTTGGTCGTTATAAAATAATGCCGGACTGGGGTCACTTAGCCCTTGGGACGCTATTTCCCAGTTTTCTTTCGCTTTCTGTGCTTCGCCAAGTTTTTCATATGCACATCCCAACCAATAGAAAATATCATTTTCCTGAGATCCAAACAATTTGCCCTCCCCCAAATTAATTGGATAGATCTGGGCCGCCTCTAAGTGCTCTATGGCTTTCTTGGTACTCCCAGATTGTAGCATTTTTTTAGCTAATTCTATATGAATGGTAATATACTGAAAGGGAACTTTGCCTTCTCCGCCTTCCCAAGGGTGGAACTGTCTTTGATTCAGTATAGACAAGGCCTTCTCAAAGTTGCCTTTAAAATTATACAGTGTAAGTCTTTCCAAATAAAGGTCGTCTCGGGAGTTGGTCAAATCGATATTTTTTTCAAGAAGATCGAGGCGCTCATTCTCTGAAACATTGATTTTCTTATAAAGCTGATCTAATTCCATTAGCAAGCGTGCATTATTGGAGTCCAACTCAAATGCCTGTTCCAAAATATTACGGGCCAACTCTTTTTGGTCTTTCTTGTTGAAATATAAAAGGGCTAGGTTGCGAAGACAGATAGGGCTTTTGCTATCTAGTTCCAAGGATTTTTCCCAACACTCCTCGGCATTGCCGTACTGTCTGCAGGCATACCAGAAATTACCCAAATAGTAAGGTGCTTTGGAATCTTCTGGATTCAAAGCCATGGCTGCTTTTAAGACCACCACTTCCTCCAAGCGATTGGGGAAACAGTAATCGGACGGCATCCTTTGTGCTAAATCGTAGTGTTGTTTTGCTGCCGTAATATCGCTAATTCGTTCATAATACCATCCTAAGCAATAAGCCGCCATTGGGTACATTTGTTCTCGCCCGTCGGTGAAGATCTTCATTAGGGAAATGGCTTCCTCAAAGCATCCTGCCTGCGCATAATCCAATGAGAATTCGATGTAATTGTGTACATGGTTTCGCAACAATTCCTTGAAAGATGCTAAATCTTCCGCTTCTCCGCTCAACAAGTATTTTTCATATAGCACCCCAAAATTGAAACCATCTATGGCCAAGGAGTCGGCAATCCACTGCTTAGCTTCATCCCTTCTGTTCATTTTCCTTAGTAATATGGTCTTTAAATGGCGTGCTTTGTGATTGTGCCAGTTTTTGATCAATGCCTTGTCTGTCAATTCCAAACCCTTTGCGAAATTTCCTCGCTCACAATCTATTTGGCCAAGATTAAAATAACCGGCATCCTGCCAAGCAGCATTCCAGCAAGCTTTAAAGAAAGCATCGTACGCTTTGTTGTTTTCACCCAAATACTTTAGGGCAAGCCCTTTGTTGAAATAGGGTTCTCCATCATAAGGATTCGGGTTGTGTTGTGTTAAGGTTGCAATAGCCTTGTCAAAATAGGGGATTGCTTTGTTGAACTGTCCCCGTTTTAGGTTCCAAAGTCCCATGGCATTGTTGTTTCGTACATCATTGGGCTCCCTTGATAGAGCCTCCAAGTAGTATGCCGTAGGGTCATAGGTAGCGTGCCTATACTGTTCTAGATGCAGCCCTCTCAGGTATAGTTGTTCAGCACTTTTAATCTCACCAGGCTGTTTTGCTGCCTTGGCAGGTTCCGGAATTTCTTGATTGGAATAATCCTTTGGTGACCAAGATACCAAGATGTGGCCATTTTGATCCTTTAGGGTAGCGGTTAGATCTTTATACACGGCCTTATCGACAGATAAGGTATGTTCAAACCCGTCTTTAGGACTTAGGCTTACTTTTTTATCCAAAATCACCGTTTTGGCATGTGATAATTGCACTGTACAGTCTGGGTAAACAGAAGTCACATAGATTTTAATGGTTACCTGTCCTGCTTCCAATTCAAGGTTCAACAGAGCTTCCTTGGTTGCATTCTTGACAACGCCCACATTATAATAGGGCATGAAATACTGTTTAAAGCTCTGTTCCTCGTAGGGGTGGAGCCATGAAAAATCTGGTTGGTTATCAGTATATACTCCGCACATCAATTCTATGTAGGGTCCATCTGCATCGGTAAGATTTCGATCCCAAGCTTGTCCAAAATCACCGTTGCCCCAAGTCCATTGCTTTTTACCTGGGGATACATGGTGGTCGGCAATATGCAACAACCCGCCTTTGGTATCGTTTTCATAACCCCCTACAAAATCATATTCGGAAGTGATGGACATATAGGATGTGGGTACCGGAATATTTTTATATCGGGAAATATCGGTGCCAGGGGAGTAATCTACCTTGTAGTATTCCCCTTTGGCAATAGGGAATTCGGAAACATCCCTTTTTCCATGGTCAAATACGGCATTCACATCTGGCGGAAAAACAGATTGGTAATGATCATTGACTGCAACAGCGGGGTTTGCCCACCATAAAAACGTTTGCGGATGTGGTGTGCGGTTATATAGTTGTCCTTTTATCTCCAAATAGGCCTTGTCTGGATGTAAGGTGAAACCGGCCATGCCCTTGGTGCGGAACATGCGTTCCACTTCACTTACCCAGACCGTCTTGCTCCCATCTTCATTTTCCTCAATGGAAAAGTCTACGGGGTCATAGGTACTGGGGCGATGGTGCTGTGGCCAATTGAATTCTATACCACCGGAGATCCAAGGCCCGGTAAGGCCTACCAATGCAGGTTTTATAACATGGTTGTAATAGACAAAATGACGTTCTCGTATTTTGTCATAAGCCATCTGGATTCTTCCACCTAAGGCTGGTAGTACCATTATCTTGATGTAGTCGTTTTCCAGAAAGACCGCATCCCATTCCTTATCTATTTTTTCGTCACTAATCTGTTCAACCACTGGATGTGGATAAACAGATCCACTACTGGCCTGATATACACGTTTCTCCAAAAAAACGGGATATTTTTCAGGTTTCCCCACTTCGTAGGTAGGAATTACTACTTTCTCTCCCCAGGCTTTTACTATACTCATATTTGCATTTCATTTATTTCGACACATAATGTCGAATCATTAAAACATCTTTTTTAATAGGTGAACAAACTTTTTATATCATCAGATTCCATTGTGATCGTTGGATTGAATTGGTCGCTGCTCATATATTTTTTTAAACTAAAGAGCAATTGCTGTGCTTCCGGTCTTTGCTCTATTTCTGATATTAAGTCAACTCCCGAAACAAGCAATTTTCCTTTACCTATCTTAACTTCGAAAATCAACCCTAATCTTCGATTGGTAAACCAATCGTCGATAATACGGACAATAGGCTTTAAATCTGGCGAAAACTCATCAAGCACAATTGCATTGGAATGACTCATGGCATCCCACCATTGCCAGTTGCTGTG
>JBFHGV010000174.1:0-6478 GCA_041582955.1 Arenibacter sp. | reverse complement strand
TATGTCCGCTACGGTATCCCCTATCTCAAAGCCTTCCAAACCTACAATGGCACAAATGTCACCAGTACTTACCTCCTCTACCTTTAAGCGGCCCAAGCCCTCAAAAGTATACAGTTCCTTTATTTTGGATTTTACAATGCTTCCATCCCTTTTTATCAAAGAAACTTGCTGTCCTTCCTTTAAAGTCCCTCTCTGCAATCTCCCAATGGCAATCCTTCCGGTAAAGGATGAATAATCCAATGAAGTGATCAACATTTGGGTATTGCCCTCCACTGGCTCAAAAGTTGGGATATGCTCAATAACCATATCCAATAAAGGCTCTATGTTTTCTGTTTGTTTTTTCCAGTCCTCGCTCATCCAATTGTTTTTGGCAGAACCATAAACCGTAGGAAAATCCAATTGCCATTCTTCAGCACCCAACTCGAACATTAGGTCAAAAACCTTTTCATGTACCTCCTCAGGGGTACAGTTTTCCTTATCCACTTTATTGACCACCACACATGGTTTTAAACCAAGGTCAATAGCTTTTTGAAGCACAAAACGCGTTTGCGGCATAGGACCTTCAAAGGCATCTACCAATAAAAGTACTCCGTCTGCCATATTTAGAACACGCTCTACCTCACCACCAAAATCGGCGTGACCAGGGGTATCAATAATATTGATCTTCGTATCCTTGTAGACCACAGAAACGTTCTTAGAAGTAATGGTTATACCTCTTTCCCTTTCCAGATCATTGTTGTCCAATATTAGATCACCAGTGTTCTGATTTTCACTGAACAGTTGACAGTGATACATTATTTTATCTACCAAGGTTGTTTTACCGTGGTCAACGTGAGCTATAATAGCTATGTTTTTTGTTGCTCCCATAATTAGTTTTTAAACGCATCTAAGCAGCCTAAATGCGGGCGCAAAGATACTCATTTTTTTCACCCCAACTACAAAAGCCCAATTTTTCTTATCTCACTGATTGTGAAGCTGTTTTACAACATACCCCCTAATCCCAATATAAATTGGAAATCCACCATTGAACCTCCCATTGGTCCCAGCTACAATCCTTGCCCTACACCTGTTCATCGGCAGATGGACCATAGGTTGCGGGAACGGACTGGTTTAACAACCTGAGATATACCCCTAATTGGGCCCTGTGATGTGGAATTTGATTAAACACCATCCCCCGTAGCACATTATATTTGGGCATTTCCATAAGGGTCTGCCCGCCTTTTTCCATCTTCCAGTTTTTGTGATACTCGCTATTGGGAACCTTTAAGGAGTTTACCGCCTCCTTTGCCGATGCGGTTAGGGTGTGCAGCATTTCATCCACATTATCATTTATTGGAGGTTTATAGTCATCCATGGTCATTCCGTCTTGGGTCATTGTTCCTACTACCCAGCTGGGCAATTCTGCCAAATGACTCCCCAATTGTTTCAAAGACATGGACTTTTCATGGGGTCTCCAATCCAATTTATCTTTGGGAATGCGCTTCAAAAATTTTTCGGTGATCGCTATTTCCTGCTCTAGCTCCGGTATCAATAAGTCTTTAATTTCCATGACGTTGCGTTTTTAAATTAGACCTTATAATTTACGACAATTATCCCAATACAAGGCTGTTAAAAATCTAAAACACAGCAGTAAAAACCTCTGCGGACCAGCATTTACAAAGGAATCATTTGCCCACAATTTGCTTATATCTATTCCTTATCTTTGCCACAAATTAAAATAACGATGAAACTAGAGCTAATACCCCAGATAAAACACACCCAAAGCAATAACTTTTTCCTACTCTGCGGCCCTTGTGCCATTGAGGGAGAAGATATGGCCATGCGCATCGCCGAAAAAGTGGTTTCTATTACCGACAAATTGAATATTCCCTATGTTTTTAAGGGGAGTTTTAAAAAAGCAAACCGTAGTAGGGTAGATTCCTTTACGGGCATTGGAGACCAAAAGGCTTTAAAGATCCTCAGAAAAGTTTCCGAAACTTTTAAAGTACCTACCATTACCGATATCCATGAAGTAACTGATGCCCAAAAGGCTGCAGAATACGTAGATGTACTACAAATACCGGCTTTTTTGGTGCGACAAACGGATTTGGTTGTTGCTGCCGCCGAAACTGGAAAGGTTGTAAACTTAAAAAAAGGACAGTTTATGAGCCCGGAAAGCATGAAGCATGCGGTGCAAAAGGTTCTTGACTCGGACAATGGGCAAGTTATGGTAACCGATAGGGGCACTATGTTCGGCTACCAGGACATGATTGTAGATTTCCGTGGTATCCCTACCATGAAGCAATATGCCCCAGTAGTGCTAGATGTTACCCACTCACTACAACAACCCAATCAGTCTTCAGGGGTTACAGGAGGAAGACCAGATATGATTGAGACTATTGCCAGGGCCGGCATAGTTACCGGTGCTGATGGCATTTTTATGGAGACCCACTTTGATCCGGCCAATGCCAAAAGTGATGGGGCCAATATGCTACACTTGGATTACCTGGAAAAACTATTGACCAATTTGGTTGCTATCCGCAAAACGGTCAATTCCCTATAAACTGCCAGTAACACCCAAAAGCGTTAAACATACATTATTGAATGCCGCACAGGCCTGTGCGGCATTTTTTTATAACTACAAATAGTTAGTTTATTACTGGTATTACAAAAACAAAATCCTATTTTTACCCTTTAATTTTAGACCTTATTACAAGCTACATGAAGCCCACATTATTAACTATCATTTTCGCAGGATTATTTACAGTACTAACGAGTTGCAAGGAAGAAGCCAAGGACCTGGCCCCCCAAAAACCGAATATTGTTTTCATAATGTCCGATGACCATGCGTATCAGGCTATCAGTGCCTATGACGACAAACTGATTAAAACTCCAAATATAGATCGAATAGCCAAGGGTGGGATGCTATTTACCAATGCCAGTGTCACCAACTCTATCTGCGCCCCTTCCAGAGCGGTGATCCTAACTGGAAAACACAGCCATATGAACGGAAAAATAGATAACATTTCTCCTTTTGACACCACCAATGTTACCTTTCCGCAATTATTGCAAAAGGCAGGCTACCAAACCGCTATGTTCGGAAAGCTTCATTTTGGGAACAACCCAAAAGGTTTTGATGAATTTAAGATACTACCGGGACAGGGAGATTATTACAACCCCCGATTTATTACGGCCACCGGGGATACCACCGTTACAGGTTATGTAACCGATATCACCACGGACCTTACCTTGGATTGGCTAAAGAACAGAAGAAAGGCCAACAAACCCTTTATGCTCATGTACTTGCACAAGGCACCCCACCGGTCCTGGATGCCAGCACCCAGACATTACAAGGAATTCACCAAGAAAACCTATCCTCTACCAGCTACTTTGTTCGACGATTATGCCACACGCGAAACCACTGCCGGTCCTGCAGAGATGAACATTCTTGAACATATGACGTTGCGCTACGACCTAAAAATAACCGATGCGGTATTGGAAGACTTGAATATAAAGGAACATTTGGGCATTGGAGGTCTAAATAAATTTAATCCTGAACAGAGAGCAGAATGGGACAAGGTTTACGGCCCCATTAACGAGGCCTTTAAAAAGGAATATGCCAACATGAACGATTCTACCCTTATGGTTTGGAAATACCAGCGGTATATGCAAGATTATTTAGGGACCATTGCCGCAGTTGATGAAAATGTGGGCAGGGTGTTGGATTATTTGGATGACGAAGGATTGGAGGAGAACACCATAGTGATATACACCTCCGACCAAGGTTTCTACCTAGGGGAGCACGGCTGGTTCGACAAACGTTTTATGTATAACGAATCCTTTAAGACACCGCTACTTATAAAATGGCCAAATGTAATAACTCCAGGTACCACAGAAGATGAAATGGTACAAAATTTGGATTTTGCACAGACCTTCTTGGAAGTTGCCGGTGTAACAGCTCCTGAAGATATGCAAGGCAAAAGTCTAGTACCTTTGCTGAAGGGCGAAAAAGAAAAATGGGACAGGGATGCCGTGTACTACCACTATTACGAATATCCGGCAGAACATGCTGTAAAAAGACATTATGGCATAGCTACAAAAGAATACAAACTGATACACTTTTATTACGATGTAGATGTATGGGAACTCTATGATAGGGAAAAAGACCCACAAGAACTCAACAACGTCTATAATGATCCAGAGTATGCAGAAGTGGTTTCCGATATGAAGGAAAAACTAAATGAACTACGCCTAAAATACAAAGATTCCGATTCATTGAGCAATCAATATATTCAGTTATACAAGGACAAGGGATTGATAGAAGAGTAGTCATTGGCTAGTGGTCAGTGAATTTGACCAAACAATGGAGAGTTCTGTAAATATCCCGCAGCCATTTTTTATTTTTTTGGTCGATTTTATTTCCAGAACTTTCTATCCTTAACGCTATAGGCATCCTCCAAGACTTCCTTTAAAACGGTAGTATCAATGTCTTCCAGGGATTGGTAACGAAGGGATTTCATCATTTTTCGCCCTTCCGTATTCATTTGTTCCAAATGCACACTTAAATGAGCTGCATTCCAAAACCCCAGGTCTACATAATCCTTGCTGTGATTTAAATAGCAGTAGGGCCTGCCCTTGATATAGTAAAAAGGGATCTTATATTTAAACTTTAACTCCACACCTGGAACAGAACCTTCAATGACCGATTGGAGGTACAATAGGATATCCCTGTAGGGTTGGGGTTGACCAAGAATATATTCTTCTGCTGGATTCAAAATCTGTTCGATTTTACTCTTTCTTAACCAAAAGAACATATTTTTCCCTAATTTAAAGCATATTATTGCTCTATTTTTGAAAAAATACTGAAAATGAAAAATCTCCTTGTAGCCAGTTTTACCCTCCTATTCTTTCTTTCCTTAAACGCCCAAAACCATTCTCATGCCGGGGCCCGGCCACTTTCTTATCCCAATATAGAGGGTTTTGTTACATTAAAGACCGACCTGCATATGCACAGTGTTTTTTCTGACGGCAAGGTTTGGCCAACTATTCGGGTACAAGAGGCACTGCGAGAAAACCTGGATGCCATTTCCCTTACCGAGCATTTGGAGTACCAGCCCCATAAGAAAGATATACCGCATCCAGACCGCAATAGGGCCTATCATCTTGCACTAAAAGAAGCCAAGGAACATGATCTTCTAATAATCCCCGGCTCCGAAATAACCCGTTCTGCCCCAGTGGGCCACAACAATGCTGTCTTTGTAGAGGATGCCAATGCCTTATTACAGGATGACGTCAAGGATGCTTTTGAGGTAGCCAATAAGCAAGGTGGCTTTGTATTTTGGAACCATCCGGCTTGGTATGCCCAGAGTCCGGCAGGAACCCCCATTCTTAGCGACTTTCAAAAAGAACGAATTAAAAAAGGGGAACTACATGGTATTGAAGTAATAAATACAGTGGATTATTCCGAGGAATCCCTGGCTTTAGCTTTAGAGAACAACTTAACAATAATGGGCACCAGTGACATACATGGCTTAATTGACTGGGATTATACCGAGAAGGGCAATCAGAGACCAATAACCTTGGTATTTTCAGAAGCTAAAAGTGCAGAAAGCTTAAAGAAAGCTCTTTTTGCCGGCAGGACCGTTGCCGTTTACAATGATCTATTGGTTGGTAAGGCTGAATATTTAAAGCCTTTGTTGGAAGCTTGTATAGAAATTGTTAAAGCCAAGTATATTGACAAGACCCAGGTCTTGGAATTGGAGCTTAAAAATACTTCCAGTAGCGGCCTGTTGTTTGAGAACCTTATGGACTATACTTTCTATGATAGCTCGCCAGTTTTTCAGATACTACCCGGTAAAACCAAAACTTTGAAAATAAAAACCTTAAAAAAGCTAAAAACCTTAACCTTAAAACTGGAAGCCCTAGGCGCTTTCACCGCTCCCAAGGTACATCCAATGATAGAATGGAATGTTATAGTGGAATAAAAAAACAGTCCAACTTAATGCACAAATGGATTAATTGTCGTTTTTAATTGCCTACTGATTACTGTTCACTACCCCTTTGCCGTCTACATAATCCTGTAAATAGGCATACCTCGGGGCAAGCTTGCCATTTTTGGTCATTCTGGCCCTTTCCAAAACGCCATCTTTGTCCCCATTAAAAAAAGCAGGGATTACATTTTTCACAAAGGCCTCCCCAAAACCTACACTGGCATCACGGGGCAACTCGCAGGGCAAATTATCAACGGCCATGACCGCTATGGCCTTCTCATCTTTATAATCTACCTCCGATTCGGATATGGCGTCATAGCCATAAATAGGGTCGGCTATGGTACTCGGCCTAATCGTGGAGGCTATAGGCCCGTTAATATCACAGCTAATATCGGCCACAACCTGTATATTAAATTCGGGACTCCTTGCATCTGCATGTGTGAATAGATAAGGGGCCCCGTCACCGTAAAAATGCCCTGCGATATAAAAATCGGTCACTTTGGCAAAAC
>JBFHGV010000173.1:0-6508 GCA_041582955.1 Arenibacter sp. | reverse complement strand
GTAAGATCTAGTTCCAATGCCGTTGATTTTGCCTTGCTAAAGGATGGAAAACTCACTGAATTACACAAAGAAGAAGACAGTAACGACTTTGCCGTTGGCGATATTTTAATTGCCAAGGTTAGAAAGCCCGTTACCGGTCTTAATGCTGCCTTCGTAAATGTAGGGTATGAGAAAGATGCCTTTCTACATTACCACGATTTAGGGCCGCAACTAGCTTCTATGTTGAAATTCATAAAAAAAGTTAGCACTGGAAAACTTAAGGATTACTCCTTAAGCAACTTTCATTTCGAAGAAGATATTGACAAAAATGGTAGCATCAACGATGTTATCAAAGCCAATCAATCCTTATTGGTACAAATAGTAAAGGAACCCATTTCCACCAAAGGACCTAGAATAAGCTCTGAACTTTCCATAGCTGGCCGTTACTTGGTCATGGTCCCTTTTTCCGATCGCGTATCCGTTTCGCAGAAAATAGAGAGCAAAGAAGAAAAAGACAGGTTAAAAAGACTCGTAAGGAGTATTAAGCCTAAAGGTTTTGGCGTTATTATCCGAACAGTAGCAGAGGGCAAAAAAGTAGCAGAACTAGACAAAGATTTGCAAAACTTACTGAACAAATGGACAGTAATGTGCAATAAAATTCAGAGAGCACCGCATCCATCCAAAGTATTGGTAGAGCTCAACAGGGCTTCCTCCATTCTTAGGGACGTCTTTAATGATTCCTTTACGGGCATTCATGTAGATGACGAAACGCTTTTTGAACAGGTAAAAGATTATGTGCACGAAATTGCACCTCAGAAAGAATCTATTGTAAAATTGTATACGTCCAATGTCCCGATTTTTGAGAAATTTGGGATAGAAAGACAAATAAAAACTTCCTTTGGCCGAACGGCCTCCATGAGTAAGGGCGCCTATTTGATCATTGAACATACAGAGGCCCTTCACGTTATAGACGTTAACAGTGGTAACCGCTCCAATAAGGCTAAAAACCAGGAAGATACCGCCCTGGAAGTAAACTTATTGGCCGCATCTGAAATAGCAAGACAATTGCGCCTACGCGATATGGGAGGAATTATCGTAGTAGATTTCATAGATATGGGCAAGGGCGAACACAGAAGGCGACTTTTTGACCACCTTAGGGATGAGATGAAAGACGATAGAGCCAAACACAAAATACTGCCTCCCAGTAAGTTTGGACTTATACAAATTACAAGACAACGGGTAAGACCCGAAATGAATATTAAAACAAGTGAGGAAAACCCCAATGGCAGTGGCCAAGAGGTAGAAGCCCCAATTGTATTGATAGACAAGATAAACGCAGATCTGGAGAAGTTGTTAAAAGGCCCGGCAAAGGATAATAGTATTATATTGAACATTCATCCCTTTATTGCCGCGTATTTAACCAAAGGATTCCCTTCTATACGTTCTAAATGGTTTTTAGAACACAAAAGATGGGTTAAAATTCAGCCTAGGGATGCCTATACCTATCTTGAATACCGATTTAAGAATAAAGACGGTAAAACCATATACTAACAAAAAAGCGACTTCCAAAACGGAGTCGCTTTTTTTTGTTTAAGCACTTTTCTATTATCCTTGATGACCATGGATAATTAGTCTACCCTTGGGGTCACCACAATATTCCTAAATTCTATAGGCCCGTGATCTCCCTGAAAATATAATGGTCCCGGTTCACCTTCATTACTATCCAAGGCTCCCCCAGTAATACCCGGAATTATTTGATCACAGATAACCTTGGTACCATTGGCTACCACCGTTACCCTTCTCCCTATTAGTGTAATATCATACTCCTGCCATTCCCCAGCAGCCTTGGCTACCACCTCACTAGGTGTTAAAAAGCCATATACCCCACTGTATTCCACATCCGAGGGCTCAGCCCCCTTACTATCGGTAATCTGCACCTCATAGCGCCCACGAAGGTAAACACCACTATTACTTCCCTTGGGATACCTAAACTCCAAGTGCAGTTTAAAATCATCAAATTTTTCATCAGAAACAAGATTGGAGCCAGATTTTGGGCTTTTCAACACACCGGATTCCACCAACCATTGATTTTCTCCCATTGCCTGCCATCCTTTGAGATTCTTACCGTTGAACAGTTTAATGGGCTTGCCCCATTTGGGGTTCTTTGTATACTCCAGCTTTGGCGCTCTTACAGCCTCCCAAGTATAAGTCTTACCATTGGTATATACCATGGTTCCGCTTAATTTATCCCCATTCATACTACCCTCAAATTCCATATCCCTATTCCCACTTTCCCATTGTGGCGGTATGGCAAAGCTAAATTTTCCGTTCTCCATTTTTACCTCAGAAATTGGCCGGGCACTACCCATAGCATAAACAAACCTACCAACCAAAGTACGGCTACCGGAATGACGGATCTCTAACCAAGAGGGCAGCTCCTTCCCTTCCTTTGAGATTACCATATCCCAACGTCCTTCAATAGAATTAATTTTTTGCCCATAAGAAAAAGTTGCCACTGCCACTAGCAAGTTCATCGCAAGGAAACACAGTTTTAATTTGTTATTCATTTTTAAAGATTGTTTTTTTTGTGAAGCGTAAATATAATTACATTATGCCTAGTTCGCCAATTTAAGCCCTCAAAATAACGGTACTAATCCCCCTGCTTTTTTAGGGCTTTGAATAAAATAATGGAGAAGATTTATCAATACCATAAACCACCGTATATTTACAGTCTTACCAACTAAATGGTTAAGGTTAACTATTAATTGTTAGTGAGATATTTAGGATAATGTTGAGAGGCACAGTACAGGTGCGAGCTCCTATTAAGGAAATAATTTTCAAAACCCCTCCACCACAACAAAATACCTAAATGAAGCCCATGATAATAGCAACCCTTACTTTAATTGGTAATAACCCTTTAGGGATATTTCATTATAAATTTAACCCAGTTTAGCAAATCAATAAAAAAATTAACCAACAATACTCCCTTCTACCCCATGAAATCTCTCAAAAATTCCTATTCCCTAGATGAAGCCACCAAAAAATTGGAGGGCTATTGCGCCTATCAGGAGCGTTGCCATAAGGAGGTTATGGACAAGCTTAGGGATATGAGGATGATACCCCAAGCCATAGACAATATCATAGGACATTTAATACAGGAAAACTACCTGAACGAGGAGCGTTTTGCCAGAAGTTTTGCTCGGGGTAAATTCAACATAAAGAAATGGGGAAAAAAAAGAATCGTAAAGGAGTTAAAACACCGGGATATATCCAGATACAATATACAATTGGCCCTCCAGGAAATAGAACAGCAGGAATACTTAAATGTTTTTGATGAGCTTGCCAAAAAGAGGTTGGCAGAGATAAAGGACAAGGAGCTGCAAAAAAAGCGAAAAAAATTGGCAGACTACCTCTTGTACCGTGGTTGGGAGAGCGAATTGGTGTATGGAAAGGTCTTTGAACTTCTCCCTTCAACCAAATAGAAACTCCCGCCTTTTTATGGTCAAAAAGGCGAGAGCCTACAATAATTTATTAATTAAGGCTAAACGAAGCCCCTACACTAAACACAAATTGATTGTTCAATTCCTCGGCCAAGGTCAAAGTATCGGTATTGTACTTTGCCAAAGGCGCGGAAATTTCGGTAAACAAACCAAATCCGTCCGAAAAGAAATAACGAACCCCCAAATGCCCGCCAAAGTTTCTAAGACCAAGGTCCAATCCTGGATAGATATCCGCCTTGCCGCCCAATTGAAATACAGAACCCAAGTTGGCATTGAATCGGGCCCTTAGGTCAATTCGGTCCCCAAAATCGGCATTGATACTTTCCTCTACCCCTAGAACATAGGAAGAGGAGAGGCCTATAGAAAAGTTTTCACCCAATCCGTAATCATAAATAGCTACAATACCGGTACCATTATCCTGAAAATTGGCCCCGATCTGGAATTTCATATCTTCCCTACCTTCAAAGGCCTGTGCGTTAACAGAAGTTACCGCCAATACAAACACAAATGCAATAAGTAATTTTTTCATTTTATTCTACTAATATTATATGGTTTAAAGGGCACAAAGGTATTCCTTTCCTTACATATAGCCCTAATTTAGCTGCTTATTTGTTCTTTCAATGGCCTGTTCATTTTTCCAATCTATCCACTGCTGTCCTTTAAGTTTACGCATAATATTATCATAATAGCGCATGACCAGGACATTGTAAAAGGCCCTTCCCAAGTTTGCGGGTTTTCTCGCTATGGCCCTCAAGCTCATAGAAAATCCAGGGGTTATATATTTCATATAATGCCAATACCCCTCTGGCATATACAACACTTCACCGTGCTCCAAATACGTTTTAAATCCGGAAGCATTTTTTAAGGCAGGCCATTTTTCATAGTCCGGATTGGAAAAATCTATGCTTTCATGTGTAATTAAAGAGTGTGGCACCTTGTACAGGTACCTATTCTCTGACTGGGAAAACAGTATTACCTCTTTTTTACCCGAAAAATGAAAGTGAAAGATGTTGGCCAAATCAATGTCGTAATGCATAAAGGTGTGCGAATTGGCACCCCCAAAAAACAACATGGGCAGACCCTTCATTAGGCTAAGACCAAAATCAGGGAAGGTAAAATCCTTCTGCAGTTCTGGCACCTCTTTAAGTATGTTCCATAAAAAAATACGATACTTGGTGGGTTTCTTTTGTAATAGATCCAAATACTGGGACATTTTCATGGTAGCATGTGGCTCATTAAAGCCATCTTTATGGTGTACCGGCCTATCATCATACAAGGGCACTGTTTTATGCCCAGCCACTTGACGCATATACTCAAAATTCCATTTGGTATAGGCGGGCCAGTCCTCAATACACTTTTCTATGACCACTGGTTTCTGTGGCCTAAAATAGTTCTTGAGAAACTCTTCTTTGGTAATACTCCCTACCCTTGGAATTTCTTTTAAGTTCAAAGCAATATGGTTATTTATAATATCTACACCCGTTATTGGGCCTGTCGCAAATAATATTTAGATCCCGCCTCTTACACTGGCCTCATAAATCCGTTCTCCCAACGCCTTACACAAACTCTCCCTTTGCGGCATCAACAAATAACCCAAGAGCGAGCCCAAAGCTATCCAGGCAATACCCAAAAACGGATCAGCAAAGTTAAAAAAACCTAAATCAATTTTCTTGAAATGTTGTACCCTGCGTTCTACTCCGCTAGATTGGCCTTCTTTTTGGCGGCCTCGTTACGATCAATGGTATGTCCTGGCCTTGTCCATTTTGGTTTTTCGCCTTTTGCCTGGTATTGGGACTCATCGGCCTCTACAGTCTTAGGTTGTGATACCTTGGTAAAGGGTTTCTGGGGGTTAAGCCCCAAGAGCTTAAACATCTCCATATCCTCGTTTACATCCGGGTTGGGCGTGGTAAGCAATTTATCACCTGCAAAAATAGAATTTGCTCCGGCAAAGAAACACATGGCCTGTCCTTCCCTGCTCATTTGGGTACGACCAGCAGACAATCGTACCTGGGTCTGCGGCATAATAATTCTGGTAGTGGCTACCATACGTACCATATCCCAAATAGAAATAGGAGGTAGGTCGGCCATAGGGGTACCTTCCACGGCCACCAAGGCATTAATGGGCACGGATTCCGGTTGTGGATCCAAGGTAGAAAGGGCCACCAACATTCCAGCCCTGTCTTCCAAAGCTTCACCCATACCAATTATACCCCCGCTACAAACGGTAACATTACTCTTACGCACATTTTCTATAGTGTCCAATCGATCCTTAAAAGCACGGGTAGAAATTACATCCTTGTAATAATCCTCAGAAGTATCCAAGTTATGGTTGTAAGCATATAGGCCAGCCTCGGCCAAACGTTGGGCCTGGTTTTCCGTAATCATTCCCAGGGTACAGCACACTTCCATGTCCAGCTTGTTAATGGTACGTACCATCTCCAAAACCTGATCAAACTCAGGACCGTCCTTTACGTTTCTCCAAGCAGCCCCCATACACACCCTGGAACTACCAGAGGATTTAGCGCGCAAAGCCTGCGCTTTTACCTGGGAAACAGACATAAGGTCATTGCCCTCTACATTGGTATGGTAACGTGCAGCCTGTGGACAATATCCACAATCCTCAGGACAACCACCCGTTTTAATGGATAGCAAGGTAGACACCTGCACCGTATTGGGATCA
This sequence comes from Arenibacter sp., assembly GCA_041582955.1. Taxonomy (GTDB): domain Bacteria; phylum Bacteroidota; class Bacteroidia; order Flavobacteriales; family Flavobacteriaceae; genus Arenibacter. Next base: position 349 of record JBFHGV010000173.1, on the reverse strand, counting down.
TGGTTTTCCCTGTGTACGGTAGCCGCCTCATAGAGCAGCTCCATAAAAGGTTTGTTGTAAATATCCAATATTTCCTGTTTGGTCCAGTTATGTCTTACTTCGCTCATACTTTTTAGTTCTTGGGGCTTTCCCCAACTTCCTTGCCCTCTCCTGCAAGGTGTAGACCTACAAGGTCGTCAAGACCTTGCAGGTCCTCCTTGTAGGTGTTTGGAGGCAAGGAAGTCGGGGTCGGGCTTTCCGCTATATCTTTTTCAGTTTACCTTCGCTAGGCGCGGTAAACATAAAAAGGATGCCGCTGCAATCCCTAAGCCAACATTTATTTAGGGGTCAAAAATAACCTAATATCCGC
>JBFHGV010000172.1:0-6525 GCA_041582955.1 Arenibacter sp. | reverse complement strand
CTACAGGTAAATGCTTTGAGCAGTCAGCAGGCCATTTTTAATTCCAAGATTTATTCCGCCCCAAAAAATGAGAGGGCCTTAAGGGATATCACCAGGAAGCAAGAAACTACGGAGCAATTGTATCTATACTTATTGCAAAAAAGGGAGGAAGCTCAGATTGCCGTGGCTTCTACAGCACCAAAATCAAAGGTGATTGATTTTGGGTATAACCCTAGTCCCTTTCCAATATCTCCTAAAAAAAATATAGTTTATTTGGCGTTTATTGTACTCGGTTTGTTAGTTCCATTTACTTTTATCCTTTTTAAGGACCTTCTGGATAATAAAGTTAACAACATGCATAGTTTAGAGAAGGTGTCGAGAAACATCCCTATATTAGGGGAATTGCCCCGGCTTTCAAAGAAAGACCAAAAAGTAATTGTTAAGGAAGATCGCTCAGTACTGGCAGAATCCTTGAGGATTATTAGGACCAATCTGGATTATTTGATAAAGACAAAAAGTGCGGATAAAGCAAAGAATAATATTATTTTTGTCACCTCTAGCGTACCTGGAGAAGGAAAATCTTTTCTTTCTACCAATTTGGCCATGACCATAGCCAGTACCGATAAAAAGGTGCTATTGTTGGGGGCTGACGTTCGGAATCCTAAATTGTACTCCTTTTTTACTGGCAGTGAAATAAATAAAATGCCTGTAAAAAACAGAAAAAAGGATGTTGGTCTAACAGAATTCCTGTATGATAATACCTTGGGTGTTAAAGATATCATTAATCCAATGTTGGTTTTTAATGATACCATGGATGTTATATATTCAGGGAGGATACCTCCCAACCCAGCAGAATTGTTAATGAGCTCGCGTATTAAGGAACTCTTTGAGGAAATATCTGAGAAATATGATTATGTAATTGTTGATACTGCACCGTTGATGGTGGTTACGGACACATTGTTGATCAGTGATTATGCCAATCACCTTATTTACGTAACAAGAGCAGGTGTTACGGAAAAGAAGGCTGTTCAATATCCCATGAAATTACAGGAGGATGGTAAGATAAAAGGTCTGTCCTTTGTTGTGAATGACGTGAAAGTTTCCAATTTGGGCTATGGCGGCAAATATGGTTATGGCTATGGGAAAAGCCAGAAAAAGTGGTGGAAGTTTTAAGGGTACATGCTAAAAAAACTTATGATTATTTCAATTTTATTTTACGCTTTGTTAATGAAGTTTAATGGAATAGGACGACTAAATGGAATTGTATTAGTATAATCATCAAGTTAAATTTGAACTTATATGATCTAAAAAAGGGAGGGCATTTTGGCTTTTCCTTTTTTTGTTTCAGGTATGTTTTGATTGGAACTTCTCTAAGGAGTTTCGGTTTAAATCCTGTGAAGTGTTGTTCTATTTGGTATGTAGTGTTCTTCAGTCTGTATGACAGAACAGTACGTTGTATTGATCTTGTAGGGATCTAATGGTGTTTGTAATTTTTATCCCTGTATTTTGTCGATGAACATTCGGGTTTAAACGAATAAGATTAGGGTATTTTCCCTTACGATTGTTATTACTTTATATTTGTTTTTTGTATCTTAAAAGACCGCCCAATGCGGTTTAAAATTAGAATGTTTTTTAACTGCATCAATATGAAACACTATTACTCTAAATCGCTTTCATTTATCTTCTTTTGCTTGTTCTTTCTGGGGTTTAACCTGATAAATGCACAGATTAATTTCTCTCAGAGCAACTTGGATTTTAATGGAAATGGTAATGCCCTCGTTACTACCTCCTTAAAATTTGGTCCGGATGGAAGGTTATATTTCGCTGAATATTCAGGAACGATCAAGGCTCTTACAATAGAAAGGAACGGACCTAGCGACTATAAAGTCTTAAATACAGAAGTAATAACTGGTATCAACGGTATTCAAAACCATAATGACGATGGTTCGCCTGATAATTCAACATTAAGACAGACCACAGGTATAACTGTTGCTGGAACCTCTTCAAATCCAATTATCTATGCTACCTCCAGTGATTTTAGGATTGGCGGGGGAGTTAACGGGGGATCAGGAGATACCGGTCTGGATACGAACTCTGGGGTTATTACCAGATTTTCTTGGAATGGTTCTACATGGGACGTGGTTGACATAGTTAGGGGCTTGCCGAGATCTGAGGAAAATCATGCAACCAATGGATTGGAATTTGTTACAGTTAGCGGAATTGACTATCTAATTGTAGCACAAGGAGGACATACAAATGGAGGAAGTCCATCCATCAATTTTAATTATGCAATGGAATACGCGCTGTCCGGTGCAATTTTATCCATAAACCTGGATATGTTGGAAGCCTTACCCATTCAGAATGACAATGGTCGTAATTTCATTTATGATATCCCAACCTTGGACGATCCTACACGTCCCAATGCAAACGGCATTACCGACCCCAATACTCCTGGATATAATGGTATTGATGTTAATGATCCTTTCGGAGGTAATGACGGTCTTAATCAGGCCATGGTAGTAGCAAATGGTCCGGTTCAAATCTTTTCCCCAGGTTATAGAAATGCATATGATTTAGTGGTTACGGAAAGTGGGGCCGTATATGTTACAGACAATGGTGCCAACGGTGGATGGGGTGGTTTTCCCGAGAATGAAGGTACCGCCTTTGTTACCAATAATTATGTTCCGGGAGAACCTGGGAGTTCATCACCTTCAGGAGGTGAGCAGATCAATAACGAGGATCACCTTCAGCTGATTACTACAGATATTCAAAATTATGTTTTTGGTAGTTATTATGGAGGGCATCCTAACCCGGTTAGGGCCAATCCTAATGGAGCTGGATTATATACCACTCCAAACGCCACGAGCAATGCAGGTGCTGTTTTTAGAACACTAGTTTATGATCCAGATGGATCTACTCCCGGGTCTACAACCAATGCAAGCATAGCACTTCCTGCTAATTGGCCTCCAGTGCCTTCCGCCAATCCTGTAGAAGGAGATTGGAGGGGGCCGGGAATTGCCAATCCTGATGGTCCAGTAGATGATATAGTAACTATTTGGGGTACCAATACCAACGGAATAGATGAATATACAGCGACCAATTTTAGTGGGGCTATGCAAGGAGATTTGCTTGCCGGTACTAATTTTAGTCAGTTAAGGAGGGTGGAACTTAATCCGGACGGTAGTCTGGAAACACTAACTCCAGTTTTTGCTTCCAATTTAGGAGGTAATGCACTTGGGGTGAGCTGTAACGGAGATTCAGATCCTTTTCCGGGAACTATTTGGATAGGGATATACACGGGGAGTGGAGGAAATGGAAGTACCGTATCCAAAATTGTTGTCTTGGAACCTGCGGACCTGGTTAATTGTATAGCCCCAGGAGAACCTGGATATGATGCCAATGCCGACTATGACAACGATGGCTACACCAATGACGATGAGGAACAAAATGGTAGTGACCCATGTAATGGCGGTTCACAGCCAAATGATTTTGATAAAAATGCTGGTGCTCCATATGTTTCGGATCTTCTTGATCCGGATGATGATAGTGATGGTATTTCAGATGCGCTAGATCCTTTTCAATTGGGAGACCCAATTACCCCTGGCAGCGACGCATTTACGATACCTGTTATAAATGAGCTATTTTCAGATACGAGTCTAGGCGGCTATTTGGGACTTGGAATGACTGGTTTAATGAATAATGGAGATGCCAATCCCAATTGGTTAAATTGGATAGATAGAAAAGATGACCCCAATGATCCAAATCCTAATGATATTTTAGGAGGAGCCATTGGTGCAATGACTATGAATATGACCTCTGGCACCGCATTGGGAGCTACAAATACCCAAGAAAAAGGATTTCAGTATGGTGTACAGGTAGAGCAGACCAGTTCCATATTTACTGTAGTTAGTAGTTTGGCGAATTTTAATGATCCGCTACAGTTATATGGAAATTCGGCATCGCCCAACGGGGAGCTTGGAATTTTTATAGGTGATGGTACTCAAAGTAACTATATAAAAATGGTCATTACCAAGAATGGAATAACCGCGCAACAAGAAATTAACGATGTGCCGCAGCCTTCTTTGGATTTTGTGGTTCCAGTTCAAGATCGTCCCAATGGCGTTGTATTCTATTTTGTAATTAATCCGGCAAATGGGGAAGTTGTTTGCGAGTATACACTGGTTGGTGTTGCATCACGTGCTACCTTGGGAACAATAACGGCATCTGGTAATTTGTTGACTGCTTTGCAGCAAGCCTCCACCGATTTGGCCGTTGGGCTAATAGGAACTTCCAATGCTACCGGAGTAGAATTACAAGGGACTTGGGATTTCCTTAATGTTTTGGATAGTAATCCTTTTATAGTCAATAGTATTCCAAATTTGGATAGAATGATCAATTCTGCCGATGACGTATTAGTCATGGACAATTTTTTCGATGACGATGGTGGAACGGCCAACCTTACTTATACTGTTCAGGGTAACACTAATACGAACATTGGCGCCGTTATCAATACTAATGAATTAACCTTGTCATATCCTGGGACTCCGGCTGTGTCCGATATAACGATACGCGCTACGGATGGCGATACCAATTTTGTGGAACAGACCTTCACCGTAACGGTTACAGATGCCCCAATAGTATTATATAGAGTGAATGCTGGTGGGCCGGAAATAGCGGCTATTGATGGGGGTATTGTCTGGGAGCAAGATACTCCGGCCAATAACTCGGCCAATCTTTCAGTTGCCGGAAGTAACCAAGCCTTCGCCTTTACAGTTAATAGTGGTCCTAGCGTTCCGGCTACAACCCCTGCCTCCATTTTTAGTACAGAAAGGGCGGACAATGTTGCAGGCGTACCCAATATGACATATTCATTCCCGGTAGGTCAACCTGGTAACTATGAGGTAAGACTTTATATGGGTAATGGCTGGACAGGAACATCAGCTCCAGGACAACGATTATTTGATGTTCAGATGGAAGGAATTACATATCCTGCGTTGAACGATATAGATTTGTCGGAGACCTACGGTCACCAAGTAGGAGCACTTATTAGTCATGTTATACCGGTAACCGACGGAACTATTGATATTTCTTTTATTCATGGAAGTATCGAAAATCCAATGATCAATGGAATTGAAATTTTGGATGCCTCCGATACAGAAACCCCGATTTATGTAGATCCAATTGCAGCACAAAAAAACAGTACTGGGGAACAGCTGATAGGAAACCTTGCGGTTTCTGCTTATGGTGGAGATGGGAATAAACAGTATTCAGCACAAGGACTCCCGCCAGGATTGGTTATAGAGCCAACCAATGGACAAATTGGAGGAACGGTTGCTATTGGTGCTGAAGTAAACAGTCCATATAGCGTAATCATAACAGTTGATGATAGCGATGGCTTAACCAATGACGCGGTAAGCATTTCTTTTGAATGGGTAATATTTGACGCTACCTCGTATAGGGTAAACGTTGGCGGAAATGATTTAACTGCCACAGACCTTGGTTCGGATTGGAAGTTTAACAATACCAATGGTGCCTACGCATCAAGTATGTATTCGGTTAATACCGGGTTTTCCATTAACGCTAGTTTACCTTACAATAAGAGGCATAGTTCTATGCCTGCCTATATTGATAATGCCACTTTCAACGGAATTTTTGGAAGGGAACGTTATGATGCGACAGGAGGGGCTGAAATGGAATTCAAGTTTCCTTTAGAAAATGGAGATTATATGGTAAATCTTTATTTAGGAAATAGTTATGAATTGGCCAACGAAGTGGGAGATAGGATTTTCGATATTTCCTTGGAAGGTATTGTAGTAAAGGATGATTTGGATTTGATAGCAGAATTTGGGCACAATGTTGCCGGGATGCTTTCCTTTCCGGTTACACTTAGCGATGGGGAATTAAATATTTTGTTTCTACACGGAATTGCCGAGAATCCGATAATTAGTGCAATAGAAATATTTGAGGTGGATACGGCTAATCCAACTTTAACCCTAACTACTATTTCGGCTCAATCCAATGATATCAACGAAGTGGTTAATTTTACGGCTTCGGCCAGCGGTGGAGATCCAGGTGAAGATATTGCTTATTATATTTCAGGTCAACCTGAAGGTATTGCCATAAACCCAAGCAGTGGCCAAATTACGGGAACAATTGATCCTATAGCTTCTAGTGGAGGTCCTAATAACAATGGAGTGCACCAAGTAGTGGTGACCGTAGCCAAGCCGGGATCTGCCCCTGCAAGTAAGGTATTTTCATGGACCATAGCTTCAACATGGATCAATAAAAATGAAGATGAAACCTACACGGCAAGACATGAGAATTCCTTTGTACAGGCAGGGAATAAATTCTATTTAATGGGAGGAAGGGAAAGTGCCCAAACAATTGATGTTTATGATTACACTTCAAATTCATGGACTTCATTGGTTAATTCGGCTCCTTTTGAGTTCAATCATTTTCAGGCAACGGAGTACCAAGGATTAATTTGGGTAATAGGCTCTTTTAAGGATAATGCCTTTCCTACCGAAACGCCAGCTGAATATGTAT
>JBFHGV010000171.1:0-6528 GCA_041582955.1 Arenibacter sp. | reverse complement strand
TTTACCATTTCTGAGCAGCACGGTGAGTTGTTCAATAATGAATTTAGTACTGCAGGACAGCGGGTATCCAAAGATACTTCAACCTCCTTTACGGTAAATTATACCTATCAGAAACCCTCTACCGATACAATTGCGGTAACCTTGGATAATAAGCCATTCCGAAATACTGACGGCTCCCTGTTGTTGAGACCCGCAGGTCATGGGTCGCTTATAGAGAACCTGAACGAGCAGGATGCAGATATTATTTTTATAAAGAATATAGATAATGTTGTGGTGCCCAGATTTTCTGCGGAGGTTGCCAAAAGCAAAAAAGTATTGGCAGGGTTACTATTGAAATTACAGGCTAAAGCCTTTGAATTTGCAGAGGCCTTGGATGCAAATAACCTCTCTACCGAACAGCTGCAAAATATTAAACTATTCTTGGAGAAGGAACTAAATGTTCGTTTTATAGACAAGTTCAATAGCTACAGTATTGGCCAGCAAATAGAAATATTAAAGGACAAGATAAATAGGCCCATTCGTATTTGTGGAATGGTCAAAAATGAGGGGGAGCCAGGTGGCGGCCCTTTTTGGATAAAGGACGCACAACAGCATATATCACTGCAGATTATTGAGTCGGCACAAATAGATATGGATAACCCTAACCAGGGAGATATCTTAAAGAACGCTACACATTTTAATCCTGTGGACCTTGTCTGTGGGGTGAAAAATTATAAGGGAGAGAAATACAACTTACTTAATTATGTAGATGCCAAACAGGGCTTTATTACTCAAAAGACCAAAGAAGGTAAGGATCTTAAGGCGTTGGAGTTGCCCGGTCTATGGAATGGTGCCATGGCATTTTGGAATACTATTTTTGTTGAAGTTCCACTAGTGACCTTTAACCCGGTAAAAACTGTGAACGACCTGCTAAAACCTGCCCATCAGGTAAAGTAATCCTGGTCCCATAGAATATTGATTGTTCCATGGCCGTTTAAAAAATTGCTGTAAAAGCTAACAATAGCTCATAGCTAAGGCGCTTAAAAGTGTGTAATTATTACCCACTTTTAAGCGCCTTACACACTTTTATACACCCCTAGTAATTAATCTTGCAAGCATAACAACTTGGTTATCAGTAAATTACACCTGCACAGTTGTTAGTCTTTTGATTGGCACGGTTTTCCTATTATTCTGTGTGAGAAAAAAATAAGAATTCATCTAAAATTTAAGAGACATGAAAAATGATATGAAAAGTTTAGTATTTGCTACAGCATTGGCAATGGGAAGTTTAAGTCCAGTATTGGCAGCACCTCCAATCTTTCACGATGGTATAATGGAGGTGATCATTGCGCAGGATTTCACTGAAATTAGCGTGGATGACTTACCTGAAGCAGTAACCAAGGCATTGGAAAAAGATCATGCAGGAGCTGAGATAACCAAGGCTTATATTAACGATGAAGAAGAATATAAGTTGGAAGTTACTTTTTCGGACGGTACCAATTCTGAACTGTACGCAGATGCAGAAGGGAACTGGATAGATATGTAAGCGCTACGTTTGGAATATTATTGAATTGGCAGGGCCGCATTTTGCGGCCCTTTTTTTGTCTTTTATATTCACATATAGGTAAAGCTAATATTATTTTTTAAATGGGTAATGGAAGCTCCATTGTTATTCTTAAATGCTGAATACACTGGTCCTAATATCCCAATATGTATTTCTAAGTGTAATGTATTGGGCATAACTGGGAGGAAGTACTGGCTATGTTTGTATACGGCTTACCCACTTTGAAGCTGGATTACCCAAAAATACACAGTGGCTAATTTGGAGGAAAATATGTAAACATCAGTAATACAGTGGTTTGTGAATTATGATGGCCGTTAAGCGTACTTGGTATCATATTTTCATAGTATATGGCAAGTTTAACTATTAAAATGAAAATCATGAAAAAATTATTTTTTGTAGCTGTATTATCTTTAGGAAGTTTAACTGCTTTTGCCCAAGAAGGTGAGGCAGCAGTAGCCCAAGAAGTGGCTGTTGTACAGGAAGACTTCACTGAAATAGAGACCAATAATGTGCCCGAAGCGGTTACTGAAGCCTTGGCAACAAACTACCCTTCTGCAACCATTAACAAAGCTTATTCCAATGAAAAGGAACAATATAAATTGGAAGTTGCATTAGAAGATGGAACCAAAGGTACTTTGTACGCCGATAAGGATGGCAATTGGATAGAAATTTAATTTAGCTTGAGTTATTTGTTTTGTATCAAGTTGGTTTGGTAAGAAGGGGATTGCAATCTGCAATCCCCTTCTTTTTTTATGAAAAATTTAAAGGGCAACTGCTATACATGTGGTATTTTTACTATTATTCTAACAGGTAATAAAATTGTATGCCTAAAATACTTATAATTGAAGATGACGCTGCATTTTGCCAAATGCTGCAGAAGTTTCTGATCAGAAACGAATATGATGTAGACACAAGTTTTACGGCACGGGAAGCCAAGTCCAAATTAGAAGAAGAAACTTATGATCTGGTGCTGACAGATTTACGCCTTCCTGATTACGATGGGATGCAATTATTGACCCATATCAAGGAGGTGAATACCCAGACCCAGGTAATAGTGATGACCGGCTACGCTGAGGTAGGCTCTGCTGTGGAGGCCATGAAAAAAGGGGCGTTCGATTATATTTCCAAGCCTTTTACCCCAGAGGAGATATTAATGCAGATTAAAGGTGCAATACACCAGGAACATAAGGGGGATATTGTGGTCCGTTCAAGCGAGGATAAGGATCAGGGGAATAAACCTGGGAATGATGCCGGGAAACAGGTGGTGGCCGGTCTAAGTGAGGCCTCCAAAAAATTAAACGAATATATTAAGTTGGTGGCCCCTACAGATATGTCGGTTTTAATAACCGGTGAAAGTGGGACCGGTAAGGAGGTTACGGCCAGGGCCATACACGATAATAGTAAGCGCAAGGACCATAGTTTTGTTGCGGTAGACTGTGGTGCAATTCCCAAAGAAATTGCTTCCAGTGAATTTTTTGGACATATTAAGGGGAGTTTTACCGGGGCAGTGGAAGATAAAATTGGTCATTTTGAGGCCGCCGATCACGGAACTTTGTTTTTGGATGAAATTGGCAATCTTTCATATGGAAATCAAATTCAATTATTGAGGGCACTGCAGGAAAGGAAAATTAAAAAGGTTGGAAGCACCAAAGAGATTTTGGTAGATGTGCGTATTGTTACGGCAACAAACGAAGATTTGGCGGAGGCAGTGGAGAAGGGGACTTTTAGGGAGGATCTGTTTCATAGGATCAATGAATTTTCGGTAGAAATTCCTTCCTTGTCCGAGCGTTTGGAAGATTTACCTCTTTTTGCCGATTATTTTCTAAAAAAGGCCAATAGCTCCCTTGGGAAGGAAGTAGCGGGCTTTTCTAAGGATGTTCAGGAAATATTTAAGCAATATCATTGGCCCGGGAACCTTAGGGAACTGCAAAATATCATAAAAAGGGCTGTTTTGCTTACTACGGGCCGCTATGTAGAAAAGGAAGCCCTGCCCAAAGAAGTATACAAAACTAAAGAAGTGAATTTGCCGGTAGACAATTTCTCTAAAGCCGAATATGAAAAAGAACAGATTTTCAGAGCGTTAAAGCAGGCGAATTTCAATAAGTCCAAAGCTGCCAAACTACTTCAGATTACCCGAAAAACCTTGTACAATAAAATTAATCACTATAATTTGGACTTGTGACCAAGTGTGATTGAATGGCCAGTACCAAGGCGGTAGTCCTATTTTTAATATGATGATAGTTTTTTTTCAGGGCCTTGGCTGATAATTCCCCGGTTTTCACCACCTCCAGTTCTTCCAATAATGGGATTATATCCCTGGCGTCTAGTTGTCGGAACATGGGGAGCATTCTATGTGCAATGGTATTGATTCCTTCTATGTCGGTGGCTTCAACGGCCCTTCCCAACTGCTTTATATTATAGGAAGTTTCATCTAAAAAGGTCTCTAGTATTTGTGCTATCCCCTCTTGGTCATTTCCTAAAAAGGAGGTTATGACCCGCAGGTTGAACAGGGAGGAGTCTGAAGTCAATTCCGGGATCAGCTCTGTTTTATCGGCAGGGTTTCCACTTACTATATTAGGGAACAAGGCCGCCAACACATCTAGGAGCATTTCTTTTGTAAATGGTTTATGTAGAATTTCGGAAAAGCCAGCTTTTATATATTGTTCTTTTTCAATATCCTTTCTGCCGGTCATGGCTACAATAGGCTGTCCGGAATAGTGGGAGTATGCATTGTTTCGCAAATTGGACAAAACATCAAAACCGCTTAAGTTGGGCATTTGTATATCGGTTAACACCATATCATACCCAATTTCATCTTTTTCTCCAATGTCATTAAAGTTGATATAGGTGTGTGCATTTATGTTTAAGGTAACACAAACCTCCTTTAAGAGCCTTAGCATGGAGGAGTCGTCATCAATAATGAGCAAAGAAAGTTCAGATTTGGGGCTAACCTCTCTTTTTGGGGTAATGGTCAGTGGTTTTTGGGATACTTCCAAAGGTATTTCCACGAAAAAAGTACTGCCCTTGTTTTGCTCGCTCTCCAGGCTTATTTTTCCCCCCAATAGTTCTGTAAGCTTTTTGGAGATGGTGAGCCCCAGACCATAGCCGCCATATTTTTTATCTGTATGGTCTTCGGCCTGCGTAAATTCTTTAAAAATATGCCCTTGTTTTTCTTTTTTGATTCCAATTCCAGAATCTGATACCTTGATCTTGGTTTGGTAGGTGTTGTTGTGTTGTTGCAGCACTGTGGCATCTACCTTTATATATCCTTCCTTGGTAAATTTATAGGCATTCCCAATAAGGTTGGTCAGGATCTGTCTAACTCTAAACTGGTCGCCCAAAACGGTGTTCTCTAAGCGGTCATCAATTTTTAAAATAAGTTCTATTGGCTTTTTTGAATGTATTTCCTTCAGGTTCCGGGCTGTTTCGGTGATGAGGTCGGACAGTATAAATGGGGTCTTTTCAATTTTGATTTTTCCCGCTTCCAATTTGGAAAAGTCCAATAGGTCGTTCACCAAACTATCTACATATTGGGATGCCGATTTTACATTTTTGAGATAGTTGAGTTGTTTGTTGGTGAGCCCCGTATTTTCCATAAGCTCGGAATAGCCGGTAATGGTGTTCAAGGGGGTACGTAGGTCATGGCTTACGGTAGAAATTAGCTGTTCCCTACTTTTTAAAAGCGATTCTGAAAATTTCTTTTCCTTTTCTAGTTTTTGTCTGTACAATTGTACCTTCCAGTAGTCTTTGGTTATTAAGAATGTAAACAACCCTACAATGGCAAATCCCAGTAGGGAGGCAAAACCGGCCAATCGGATGCTCCTTTTTAGTGCAGCCTGTTTATTTAGGTTGTCTTGGTATGTTTTTAGCAACATTTCCTGTTCAAAAGCGGCAATGATACGGCGCAATTGCTGGGAGATGTACAAGTCTGCCCTGCCTAGTTCCAATTCCTTTTGTGCCAAAGAACGCAGTGTTCTACTGTTGTTTTGCTTGGCTTCGGCCAAAAGGGTTTTGGAAGCTGTTAAAACTGAATCTACCCTTACTGATGCATTTAGGTTAGAGGTGTCCTTAGGAACATTTTCACTTAAATATTCGGCCCATTTCTTTAGGGTACTTTGTACATCCGGAGGCAGATTGGGGTAATTGGGGTTGAGACTCTCCGGGGATATTTTGCCCAATGACTCCTCTATTTTGCTAAATTCCCTTAAGGCATTGTCTATAGAGTTATTGTTTTCATTTTTTATTTTGAGCCTCAATAGCTGATTGCTGTTATATACCTTTTTTTTAAGTAGGTCCTGTACGCTGTCCAACATGCCCTTTTGGTTGTCGCTATCTGTTAGGAGCTTAAGGGAGTCTATGCTTACAAAAATGGAATCTATTTTTTGGGCATATAGTGTAAAACTCTTGGTGGTCTTCTTCTGGAGAGCCAGTTTGGAAAGACTTTCGGCCTCATAGAGTTCTGTAAGCAGGGAACCTGTTTTTATAAGCTTAACGTCGTTCTCTACAACAGCGTCTGTAGAAACAAAAACCCTAATTTCTGTAAATATATAGTAGGCAACTACCAAAGCCAATACCCCTAGTATAAGGTAGCTGAACATTATTTTAAACGTAAATTTGTTCTTGCTCTTATTCATAAAGCATGTTGGTTTATAGGTGCTATCATAAAATACGTATTATAGGGCCCTGCGGTTTATAAATAAAAGTTAATTATTTATTATGATATTATGATCGCCCTATGTAAATTTGCCGCCGTCTCAAAGGGGTGCTTGTTCAGTCAGGCTGAGATTATACCCAAGGAACCTGGGCAGGTAATGCTGCCAAGGGATGCGAAAATCGCGTTTTGGAATTTCCATCGTTTTAGTTTCGACCTTTAATATGGTGTCGGAAAAAAAACAAAAATCAATTTTTAACAAGAATAATAGCCCCTTTTATTCGTAACAAATGTATTACGGATGAAAACTATGTTCACAACTGTCGCTATCGTA
>JBFHGV010000170.1:0-6550 GCA_041582955.1 Arenibacter sp. | reverse complement strand
TCCTATGGCGAAAACCTGATCTATCCTCCCACCAAAAGCCCCAATTACATCGTCATAGACGTCCCAACTTTTAACGCCCAAGGCTTCCCTGGCATAGAATGTAGACCAAGGGTTAGGGGTTTTAAAACCTGTTAGGTCCAGCAAGCCCTCGTCAACAATGGCAATGCTATACGTCATATCCCTACCCAGCTTTTCCTTGACTTTTAGGACCATATTCTCTTCTGGTCTCAAAACATTGGGCATGGAAATTTCCGGTTGCAGTTTGGTAGTAGGGTCTTCCACTAAAATAGGGACTACCCCATACATCCTAATAGGGGAATCATTCATAGTAGTGGCATGGGGTTGCAATAAACTTATGTTGATATACACATTGGGTGCGTACAATTGGGTAATGGGGAGTTTAAATTTAGTTTCTCCTTTTTCTGATTCTACCCAAAGGGCATGCAACACTTCATTTCCATTTTCCACGGTGACCAAGGCCCTGCCTCCTTCGGAGCCGGGAAAGGTTATGGTGGCAGTCTCCCCTACGTTGTACACCTCCTTATCTGTAGAAAATACCAGCATGGTAGCAGCTGTAGGGTCGTTCTTCATGGACTTTCCGGCCCAACCGGGCCAATCCAGGTAAATGGGCTTGGCGGTGGCATGCCCTCCTTTTGTATCCTCAACCCTCACCATGTACCGGCCCCATTCAGGATATTTTAGTTCAAAATTAAAAGAAGCCTTCCCTTCTGCATTGGTACTAATGCTCTTTTCCAGCACCTTTTCCTGATACTCACCACTGCTAAAACTGGAGAGGTTATCGGCAGAAGTTTCCCACCACCATCTCCAATTAATCTTGTAAACACTAACCTTCAAATCCTTGGTTGGCTTGGCATTGCCATTTTCGTCAACGGTGACCACCTCAAATGTATGGGTTTCATCGGTAAGCAACATTCCCCTTGCCTTATCACCCTTTGGCACATTTAATCCCACATAGGTGTTAAAAGGAGAAAAACGCTTGGTAAAAACGTCCGTACTAAAATCACCTCCACTTTCATAAAGCTTGGTCATAAATGTAGCCGTAAGCATTCCAGGAGCCTGGCCCTTTATCTGAGGGTTTACGGAAAACACGGCCTTTCCCAGATCATTGACCGTACTATTAAAAACCAATTGTTCCTCAGTTACAAAAGCACGTGTGGGATCATCAAATACATAGGCCGGGTATTTTTCAAAAGTGGTTGTTCCAGCATTAAACTTGGCCGTAACATCCGCTTTTAAATTCTTAGCTACGGCCCCGTGCAACCAAGCCACTTCCAATGTTCCTCTTATAGGTTTTCTACTGGACAATACCTCATCGGTAAAGGCGGTTTTAATCTTTAACCTATTGGGTTTTATAGTCTCTATTTGGATTGTTTTGGTAAAACTTGCCCCACCAACGCTAATCTTTGCCAACCATCGGCCCGTAGGAGCGTTGTCATCGGTCTTTACAACAAAATTATAATGATTGTTTAGGGCGTAGGACTTTATTTCACGGTGCACCACCTTATTATAAGGGTCTATTAATTCCAATTTCACCGGATGGCCGTCAGGAAGCCTATTGTCCTTATCGTTCAGCATAAAATTAAGAAACAATTTCTCACCGGGGCGCCAAACACCTCTTTCCGCAAAAATAAAACCTTTGAGACCCTTTTGCACTGCTTCCCCATCTACATTGAACTTGCTTACCGATAGCGCATTGCCATCACTGAGCTTAACAAAGGTTTTCTGTCCATTACTCTCCGCCATGGCAAAATAAGCGTGTTGATCAGCATCAAATATGGAGGTGCCATCCACCTCCGTGAGTACATGGCCAATTGCCTGCTGTTGGTAATTGTAAAAAGTTACTTTAGCTCCCGCTATGGGCCTGGTACTTATAAGATCATTGACCGCAACAAAATAGCTTTTATTGACCCCCATCTTTACAGTAACCCCTAAATCGGAAGCCAAGATATTGGTCCCAACCGTTTTGTTGTAGTAATAGGAAGTATGGCAGGGGTTTTCCCTTTCGTTCCAGTTATAATTGCTATAGTAATCCCCGTAGTAAGACTCTGCCCCATCCCACGAACTGCTTTCCGTTTCCTGGTCAAAATCCGTATCTTGTTGTACTTCCGACCCAAAATTGGTAGCATCACATTTATAAAGACTATAGGAAGGCTTAAAACTAAATTCTACCCTATACATTGCTCCCGGTTGCGGACTGATCAATGACCTTAAATCCAATGCATGAGCAGACCATTTTCCGGTATTGGCAGTGAGGTTGGTCACCAAATCCAGTTTTTTGGTCGCAATGGGCCGGGCCACGGTTTTTAAGTTATAATCCCCATCAAGGTTGTTGCTCTGTAAAAATTGTAAAATATTGCTCTCGAACAGTCTAAGCACCGTTACTTTGACCGATTTTAAATTTACTGCTTCAAAATTAATTTTAAGATTATTGGAAGATGGTAATATGGTGCCATTGGACAAAAGTCGTACTTCAGGTTTTATTTGCTCAAAAGCTATGCGCTCAGTGCGCTTTGTACTTAACCTAATACCATCAACGCTCTGTATGCCTTCAAAAATCTCGAGCCGCCGGGTTCCCTCAATTTCTTTGGAAGGGTACACTTTTAAGGTATTGCCTACTATATTATATTTAAGGTCGCCATCGCCTTCCAGCACCACTAAACCTTTTACATTTTGTCCTTTCTTTAAGGGGTCCGAAAAATTGATGTAAACAACCTGACTCTCGGCAGATTCCACTTCTACACCCAAAATACTGAAATTGCTCTTACCCGGAATTTCAATGGTATTGCTACCAGAGTTTGAAATACCTATGGCTGTCCCGTCCCAAACAACTTCCAATTGGCTATCTTCCGTAAATCGGGGAATACTGTCTATTTTAAAATGAAATTGAGTACCATGAGCAATGGCAGCATTGAACTTTAATGGAATATTCTTCCCCCTTTGACTTGCACTTATCAGCCTACGGGCATCATCCAAGCTTAACTGATCCGCGGTTTTTAACTGGCCTTCTATATATTGAAAATCCTTGGAGTAGGACTGAAGGGCCTTGGTATATACATTGAATTGCTGTTTTAAGGTTTTAATACTGAAACGAAATACCTTCAATTCCTTGGGAACCTCACCTATTATTTTGCCAAGTTCCAAGGCAAAACTATAGGTCTTATCCTGTTCAAAACCAGTTTCTGGTACAAAGGCAAGAGTCCTACTGTCCAATGCCACTAACTTGCCCTTAGTTTGGGGAAACACCTCTAATAATCCTTTTTCCAACTCCTGACCTGCCTCCCATGATACCACAGGCCGGTTCAATACTACCCTAACTTCTCCTTTTGTAGAGATAATTCCGTGGCTAACTTCGGTTATAAACTCCTTATATAGATTTATGTTATCAACTTCTATTTTTCCAATTTCCTTTTTTTGGTTACAGGCAATGACCAAAAAAAATAGTAGGGTACGCGCTATTATTTTCATAAAACGAAAAATTTTGTAAAGTAAAGATAAAAGGATTTCTACTTCGGATACGTTTTAGTTAGCATAAAAAGAGTGGACCATTACCTCCCCAACCATACAGCCGTCCCCATATCCCAAAAGCTATTCGCCGCTACGCTTCATATTGCTCCATATGTGAACTATCTTCGCATTTTGTACTACTAGGATTACAGTATAAGATGCCCTTTATGCATTTCATCGAATATTTCATCTATCTCAACTTTGCGTCCAACATTTTTTTTTAATATTACGGTGTTGGTTGCGAGAAGCCAACTTAGAGAACACAAGAATTCCCCATTCTTCCTTATCTCCCTACTTACAAATAGAACATTATATGAAAATGAAAATGCATTCTGCAGTAATGCTTTTGTTCGCATTTGTAATACTCTCATGTAGCAAAGAGTCTACTGAACCGGCAAGTATTGGCGAGGCCGAAAATGCGGTTGAAATTGAACAGGAATTACTAACTATCGTTAACTCCCACAGAAACACATTGGGCTATGGCAAATTAGACTACAGTGCCATTGCCTATGAGTATGCCAATAAGCATACGGACTACATGATAGCAACAGGTTCTATAAATCACGACAATTTTAGTGACCGTGCATCCAACATCTCTGCCGAGGTAAACGCCTCCTATGTTTCCGAAAACGTAGCTAAAGATTATGAATCGGCCCTTGAGGCATTTGAAAAATGGCTTGCCAGTTCCAACCACAGAAAAACCATAGAAGGTGAATTTACCCATACGGCCGTGAGCGTAAAAAGAAATAAGGAGGGTAAGTTGTATTTCACCCAACTCTTCTATCGCTAGTACCCTTTTATGAGCATTAGATTTCTTATTTTTGATATCAACCCATATTAAGTTCATAGCCTTTGGCCTAGGCCAATTGCTTTCACTTGCAGAAATATGGCTTATTATTAACTACAATAAGAAACCTATATGTCCGTTAAAAAACCCTTTAACCTAATTAAGTGGATCTCCGAAAATAGGGACTCCCTTAAACCCCCCGTTGGAAATAAAAATCTATACAAGGAATCCGGGGATTACATTGTTATGATAGTTGCCGGCCCCAATGCCAGAAAGGATTATCATTATAACGAAACCGAAGAACTTTTTTATCAACTAGAAGGAAATATCGAGGTCCATATTCAAGAAGATGGCCAAAAAAAAACCATGCATCTTGGCCCTGGCGATATGTACCTTCACCCCGCCAAGGTGCCCCACTCCCCTGTGCGTCATACCGGATCTATAGGATTGGTAATAGAACGCAAGCGGGCAGACCTCAAGGTAAAGGACGGATTACTTTGGTTTTGTGATAACTGTAACCATAAGCTGTACGAAGCTTATTTCACCCTAAATGATATTGAAAAGGATTTTTTAGGACACTTTAAAACCTTCTATAGCTCCAAAGAACTTCGCAGCTGTGACAATTGTGGAACCGTTATGCCCGTAGATGAGCGGTTTATTGCCGAGGATGACCAATAGGCCGTCCAAGTCTACCAATTAAAATTTCGCAAAGGCGATAGACACTTCCCATAGCTTTATAAACTTCCACCAAGGAGCAATTCCTTTTTTATATAAATGAGATGCCTATGCCATAGACAATATATTAATTTGTAGATTTGAAAAAATACAACAATAACAGACTAAAAAGTTACATATGTCAGACATCGCACAGAAATTTGGCATCCAGGAAGCCCTAGAGCTTCTGGGGATCCACGATATAAATGACGGAACCTCAACAGGTTCCGAACACTTTTCCTCAGGAACACTCATAGAGTCCTATTCCCCTGTAGACGGGGCCTTAATAGCCAAGGTAAGAACAACCTCCGAGAAAGATTACAGTCAGGTTATGGACGCGGCCACTGCTGCCTTTAAGTTTTGGAGGACCAGGCCTGCACCCCAAAGGGGAGAAATTGTTCGGCAATTTGGAGATAAGCTAAGGGAACTGAAAGAGCCGCTAGGAAAATTGGTTTCCTACGAAATGGGAAAATCCTATCAGGAAGGATTGGGAGAGGTTCAGGAGATGATAGATATATGCGATTTTGCCGTAGGCTTGTCAAGGCAATTACATGGTCTTACCATGCATTCTGAAAGGCCTGGACATAGGATGTACGAACAGTATCATCCGCTTGGAGTAGTAGGCATTATTTCCGCCTTTAATTTTCCTGTGGCGGTTTGGGCCTGGAATACAGCTTTGGCCTGGGTAGCCGGTGATGTCTGCCTGTGGAAACCTAGTGAAAAGACTCCTCTATGTGGCATAGCTTGCCAGAATATTGCCGCTGCGGTCTTTAAGGCCAATAATCTGCCAGAAGGAATCTCCTGTTTGATAAATGGCGATTACAAGGTAGGAGAATTTATGACCCAGGACAAAAGGATACCTTTGGTTTCCGCTACAGGCTCTATACGTATGGGGAAAATTGTAGCCCAGGCCGTGGCGTCACGATTGGGAAAATCCCTTTTGGAACTTGGCGGCAACAACGCTATTATAGTCAGTCCGGACGCCGATATTAAAATGACCGTCATAGGTGCTGTGTTTGGCGCTGTTGGTACGGCCGGACAACGCTGTACCTCTACACGCAGGCTAATTATCCACGAATCCATATACGATAGAGTAAAAGAAGCCATTGTGACGGCCTATAAGCAATTGCGGATTGGAAATCCCTTGGATGAAAGGAACCATGTTGGCCCACTGATAGATACTGATGCCGTTAAAAATTACCAGAACGCCTTGTCCAAAGTCGTGGAAGAAGGAGGAAAGCTAATTGTAGAGGGCGGACTTTTGGAAGGCAAAGGATATGAAAGCGGCTGTTACGTTAAGCCGGCCATTGCCGAGGCCAAGAACAGTTTTGAAATTGTACAGCACGAAACATTTGCCCCAGTACTATACCTATTAAAGTACTCAGGAGAGGTTGAGAATGCCATTGAAATCCAAAACGGCGTGGTCCAAGGGCTATCTTCTGCCATTATGACCAATAACCTTCGGGAGGCAGAACGGTTCTTATCTGCCCAAGACAGTGATTGTGGTATTGCCAACGTAAACAT
>JBFHGV010000169.1:0-6551 GCA_041582955.1 Arenibacter sp. | reverse complement strand
GTAGTAGGTTGATATAACGTCTTCTGTAATTTCTAACGGGGGCTGAGGGTTGTCTTTGCAGCCCCATATGCCCAATGTTAACGATAGAATTAATAACAGTTTTATTATTTTCATGGCCGATTCTGATATTGCTATAAGTTTATTCTAATAATGTAACTAAAATTACAGCAAAAAAGTATGTAGTGCACGCAGTTTTTTGTTCTTTTGTATATGGAAAAAAAGAACACTATCTACGTTTTTTTGCTTGCTGTATTTTTTTCGTATGCTCAAGATGTGACTGTGCCCACAGATATAAGGCAGCATAACTTGAACGAATTCAATTCCAGTTTGTTTAATCCTGTTTTCTCGTTGGACAGAAATCATCCCGAGTCTATTGCATTTTGGTCCCGATATCAATGGCAGACAGTAGATGGGGACCCTACGTCATTATTTTTAAATTATTCAAGGAAATTAAACCCACAGTCTTCAATAGGTGTAGGTTTTTTACAGAACAATACCGGGGTGTTTTTAAATACGGGGGCAGTGTTGAACTATGCCTATTCCTTTGATTTTGATAATAATATGCAATTGTCCCTTGGTTTAAATATTTTTGGATTTAACAGTGAGTTGGCAGACGACCGTTATCGGCCAGATCCCGATATTGTATTGCCGCAGTTGGAGCTGTCCGATACCTTTATCATGCAATTCGCCCCGGGGATACGGTTTTCTGTGGACGGACTTGGTATTGGCTTTACGGCAGAAAATCTTGTGGATTATAATTTTTCTACCAATAAGATTGCTACGGAGTCGGATGAGAAGATATACATGGGAACAATAGATTATCGTTTGCCACTAACCTTATTTTCTGGGGTAGACGATGCCTATTTATTGCCATTGTTATATATACGGTCTGTGCCTTATGCCGATACGCAGTTTGGTTTTAATGCGTTATTGTCTACCAATAAATTTTGGGTTCAAGGCGGATATAATAGTTTTTATGGTATTTCGGGAGGATTGGGTGCTAGATTTTTTAAGCGCTTGTCCTTAGGGGCACTAATTGAATATGGTACAGATCCGGAGCTTAAGAATATGGATCCAAGTTTTGAACTTATTGCGGCATTTACATTGGGTAGGCCGGATGAACGTAAAAAAGTGGTAGGATTTGTAGCAGAAGAAGATGTGTTGGGAGAGGACCCTGTTAGATTGGGGGAAGTAGAAGCTCAGCAGGAATTCAAGATGGAAGAAGAGTTGACTAAGGCCGAGGCGTTGGCTGTGAAAAATAAGACCAAGAGTGCCAAAAAGAAAAAACGTCGAAAAAGGAAGAGTAGAAAGGCTTTGGAGGAAGAAATGCGATTGGCACAGGAGTTGGCCGAGGCAAAAAGATTGAAGGAAGAGCAGGAAGCCCGTGCATTGGAAAAAGCATTACAGTTAAAGGAGCAGAAAAGGTTAGACTCCATAAAACAACTGGAAGTAGCAAGGGCCAATAAAATACAGGCAGACCTGGATAGGATTGCAGCAAGAAAAGAGGCTGGTCTTCCAATGACCAAAGGGCATTATGAGGAAGCGGATAAAATTGAAGGAGAAAAGGCCGGATTTTATCTAGTTGCCAATGTGTACGGGTCTAGCAAGTACCATGACATATTTCTTAATAGCCTGAAAAAGAAAGGTATTGAAGCAGGGTCGTTCTATTTGCCAAGAACAAAGTACAACTATGTTTATTTGGAAAGGTTTGATACCCTAAAAGAGGCTGAAGCGGCCCGCGATAGTAAATATGATGGCCAATACACGGATAAAATATGGATTTTTAGGGTAATTGGGGAGTAATGCCCAATAACAGGCAAGAACTTTTTACTTCTTTATTTCCCTAATTATCAACTGATCTAAATAGGCAATAGTGTTTAGTAGGTATTTTCTATCGGCCGTTATCGTTGCCATGGCAACGGCACCTTGTATCATGGTGTACAGCTGTTTGGCAAACTGAAGGGGGGTTACGGGCAATCTTATTTCATTGTTATTGAGTCCGTTCTCTAATACCAAGGCTATTTTGCCTTCTACATTCTTTATGGTCTCCCGGGTTGCGGCCAATAATTGTGAGTTGTTGTGATTGGCATCCACTCCCACGTTCAAGATTGGGCAGCCCCCTAATTCACCTACAAAAGTATCATAGTGGCGGTAGAAGTTGGTAAGTACAAACAGCTTCTGTAGGCAGTTGCCATCCGTATCCAATACCTCGTCTATTTTAGAAAGCAGTTTTTTGCTGTTGTACTCAAAGGCTGCCATGGCCAAGGAGTCCTTGTTTTCAAAATTTCCGTAAAGAGCACCTTTGGTTAGACCGGTTGCTTCAGTAAGATCGCTCATGCTAGTGCCTACGTATCCCAACTTATTAAAAATTGGCGCAACGGTCTCTATGATGTAGGCGGATGTTCTTTCGGCTTTTGTAGACATGTTCTTACTGTTTTATGCTAATATAAAAAATTCTTATACTGCTTGGTATATCTTGTTGATAAAAAAAAAGCATCCGATTTGGTTTCGGATGCCCTTTCTATTTTTGTTGAATCAATTAATTGGCAAGCTCACTTTCATTCCTAAATACCAGTTTGTCATCAAAGGCGTCTATGAGAACTATGCTTCCCTGGGATATTCTTCCGCTTAACAGCTCTTTGGAAATATTGTTCAAAACTTCCTTCTGAATAACCCTTTTAATGGGTCTGGCGCCATATTGCGGATCATAGCCTTTATTGGCTAGGTATGCTATGGCCTCCTCGGTGGCGTCAATTGTAATATTTTGTTTGGCCACCATCTTTTTGAGTTGCTCTAGTTGCAGCACCACAATTTTGGCGATATCCTTCCTGTTCAGAGGGGTAAACATTATAATGTCGTCTATTCTATTCAGGAACTCGGGACGGATGGTCTTGCGCAAAAGCCCTAGGACTTCTACCCTTGCAGCCTCCATTGCACTGTATATGTCCGGGTTGTCTTCAAATTTCTCCTGGATAATATGGCTACCCATATTGCTGGTCATTATAATGACCGTGTTCTTAAAATCTGCAACCCTGCCCTTGTTGTCCGTTAGTCGGCCTTCGTCCAGCACTTGCAATAGAATGTTAAAGGTGTCTGGGTGTGCTTTTTCTATTTCGTCCAGTAAAACTACAGAATAAGGTCTTCTTCTAACGGCTTCGGTCAACTGTCCTCCTTCATCATAGCCTACGTATCCTGGAGGTGCCCCAACCAATCTGCTCACGGCGTGCCTTTCTTGGTACTCGCTCATATCAATACGGGTCATGGCATTTTCATCATCAAAGAGATAGGCGGCCAAAGTTTTTGCCAGTTCGGTTTTTCCTACCCCGGTAGTGCCTAGGAATAGGAAGGAGCCAATAGGTTTTTTGTTGTCCTGTAAACCGGCCCTACTTCTGCGAATGGCATCGGAAACTGCTTGTATGGCTTCTTCCTGGCCAACCACTCTTTTGTGCAGTACATTTTCCAGTTTAAGTAATTTTTCCCTTTCGCTCTGTAACATTTTGGTGACCGGTATACCGGTCCACTTGGCTACTACTTCGGCAATATCTTCGTTGGTGACCTCTTCCTTGATCAAAGTTTCTCCTTGTTGTTGCTCTTGTAGGACCTGTTGCAGTTGCTCCAGTTTTTCTTGGGCTTCCTTAATCTTTCCATATCTTATCTCGGCTACCTTACCGTAGTCGCCATTGCGCTCTGCCCGTTCTGCATCCAATTTGTAGTTTTCAATATCGTTTTTGGTCTTTTGTATATCGTCCACTACAGTTTTTTCGCTTTCCCATTTGGCAAAGATCTCGTTACGGTCTTCTTTTAAATTGGCGAGGTCCACGTTAAGTGCTTTTAACTTGGAAGTGTCATTCTCTCTTTTAATGGCCTCTATTTCTATCTCCAACTGCATTATTTTACGATCTAAGACGTCCAGTTCCTCGGGCTTGGAGTTTATTTCCATTCTTAATTTGGAGGCGGCCTCATCCATTAGATCTATAGCTTTGTCCGGAAGAAATCTATTGGTAATATATCGTTGGGATAGTTCCACTGCGGCAATAACGGCCTCGTCTTTAATACGCACCTTGTGGTGTGCCTCGTACTTTTCCTTGATTCCCCTGAGGATAGAAATGGCACTTTCTGTATCGGGTTCGTCCACTACTACTTTTTGAAACCTTCTTTCCAGGGCTTTATCCTTCTCAAAATATTTTTGATATTCATCCAGGGTGGTGGCGCCAATGGCCCGCAATTCTCCACGGGCCAAGGCCGGTTTTAGAATGTTGGCAGCATCCATTGCACCCTGACCGCCACCAGCCCCTACCAGGGTGTGGATCTCATCTATAAAGAGTACAATATTGCCATCCGAGGTGGTCACTTCCTTGATGACCGCCTTTAGTCGCTCCTCAAACTCCCCTTTGTATTTGGCGCCAGCTATTAGGGCTCCCATATCCAAGGAGTAAATTACCTTATCCTTTAGGTTTTCAGGTATATCCCCTTGAACAATTCTATGGGCAAGACCTTCGGCAATGGCTGTTTTCCCTACCCCTGGTTCCCCAACAAGCATTGGATTGTTCTTGGTTCTACGAGACAGTATCTGTAGTACCCTCCTAATTTCCTCGTCTCTACCAATTACGGGGTCCAATTTGCCGCTATCGGCAAGTTCATTGAGGTTTCGGGCATACTTGTTTAAGGAGTTATAGGTGTCCTCGGCACTTTGGGAAGTGACCTTGCCTCCTTTTCTAAGTTCCGAAATAGCAGCTTTGAGGTCTTTTTCCCTTACCCCTTGATCTTTTAGGATTTGGGCAATTTTGCTTTTGGAGCCAAAAATGGCCAATAATAAGTGCTCTATGGACACATATTCATCTTCCATTTTTTTGGCAATAATACTGGCTTCGGTCAAGGTTTTGTTAGCTTCTCTAGATAACATTATGTCCCCACCGGAAACCTGTGGAAAGCGCTCTAATTCCTTTTCCAAAATTTGCTTTAAAATAGAGGTGTTTACGTTTAATTTTTTTAAGATAAAGGGCAATACATTTTCTTCAACCTCCGAAATAGATTTAAAGATGTGCTCATTTTCTATCTGTTGATGTCCCATGCCTTGGGCAATTTGTTGGGCATGTTGTATGGCCTCTTGGGATTTTATGGTGAAATTATTAAAGTTCATATCGCTGTTTTTATTTCTTGTTATTGATTACTTTTGATGTCTTTAGGGCAACAATCCTACCATTGTTTTTAACGCGACAAAATGTCGTGAAATTGTGAAAAAATCACGACAATTAGACAGTGTGTAAGATTTTGGGATTAGTCCGACTTACTAATAAAAATACGAAATGGGAATTTTTAAAACCTTATTTGGGAAAGAAAAAAATGAAGAAAAGAAAGAATCTAAAGTAGTTCCTTGGATTCCGTTGGCGTCTGTGGAACAACTGGGTGAAATTAAGGAGAAATCTGCTACCAAGACACAGGTTATTTTTAAGCACTCTACCAGTTGTGGAATAAGTAGGATGGTAATGAACAGGTTCAACGAAAGTTATGACATTCCAGAAAGTAGTATGGACCTGTATTATTTGGATTTGCATACCTATCGGTCAGTTTCCAATGCAACGAGCGATCAATTTGGCGTGGTTCATGAATCGCCTCAATTGTTGGTGATAAGGAATGGAGAAGTTGTTGCCCATGAATCTCATGGGGCTATTACCCAGCTAGAGCTGCAAAAATACATTTAGGGTTATGGTGCACAGGAGCACTATAACCCTAAATGTAAGGCTATAATAAGATGTTGTAAATAGCCAAGAATGTTTGGTGTGGCAATTAATTAAAGCGTTGCCGGCTGATTATACCTTTTAGTTTAGCCTTTAGGTCTTCCCCGGCATCATATACCATTTGTTCATTTGTAGGGAAGGGAACGGCAGACAATTCCAACAAGGGAACCATTTCGTCCTCAAGGGCATTTTTATCTCCTTGGTGTTTGGCATATACATGGTTAAAGACAAACTGACTGGCCAAGGGGTAGGTGTTAATTTGCTGCTGCTTTTCCAAGTCCAGAAAACTTACGTTTCCAACAACTTCCACCATTTTGTGTTGGGTAAATTGATAGTAGTTGCATTTTACCGTTTTAAAATTATCTACTTTTATTTTATTGCCCAGACTATCCTTTAGGACTATGCCTTCGGAATTTGTAGCGTATTTATAACCATCTTTGATTTGTTTTTCTTTGGATATTTGTTTTTCTGTTACCTGTTCAGGGCTAATTATAATGTCCCTGAACGCCACCTCCATGGCATAATCATAGTTTATGTTTTCCATCGCATTGGTGTGATATACGGTCCAAAGGTCGTTTAAACCATAGGTGTTAAAATTTAATAGCTCCTGCTCCAAGCGTTCTGGTACAATTTGTTCGGAGTCATTGATCATTACAACTTGTACAAAATCCAATCCCTTGTTGTGCGCCTCTTCAATCTTTAAGGCCGTATCCTTGTAATTGGGGCTCAATTCATTTAGGTAGCTAAACTGTTCAAAGGCGGTTCTAAAATCTTGTTTGTAACTGCCTTTTTCCAATAGTGCTGTGGCATTGG
>JBFHGV010000168.1:0-6595 GCA_041582955.1 Arenibacter sp. | reverse complement strand
TAATCCGGACTCATCTATAATAAAGTCGGGCGTATGATGGGGATAAGATGCCGTATTGCCAGGTGTCATTCCTCCCAGAAAAAAGAAAAAACCAGGCACTTCGTTCTGAAAGTACGAAAAATCCTCACCGCCAGTAACGGCCTTTTGCAATTGAACTTGCTCTTTGCCTGCCACATTTTTTAGGGTAGGGAGCATTTTATCAACTAAATCCGGATCATTATATGTAATATCGGTATTGCTCTTGATCTCAATACTTGCATTACCTCCGTAGGCCTGTGCTATTGCCGGAACTATTTCTTTCATTCTTTGGGTAATTTGTTTTTGCATATCATAGTCCAATGTTCTAATGGTCCCTATCATTTCTGCACTTTCGGGAATGATGTTAAACCGCACCCCACTACTTATTTTGCCAACGCTGATTACAGCAGCCTCATTGGTTAAATCTACCTCTCTGCTAATAATTGTTTGTAGCCCATCTATTATTTTGGCACTAATAAGTATAGGATCTATTCCTTTCCATGGCTGGGAACCGTGGGTTTGCTTTCCTTCTACCTTTATTACAAAGCGTTGTACAGCGGCCATAGTGCCCCCAGGTTTATAGCGAATAGTGCCAACGGGAGTGGCAGAGTTGATATGCAGTCCAAAAATGGCATCCACATCGGGGTTTTTTAGCACCCCTTCTTTTACCCTCAAAAGAGCTCCTCCTTCTTCTCCTGGCGGCGGACCCTCTTCGGCGGGTTGAAAAATAAATTTTATGGTGCCCTTAATTTTGTCCCTGTTTTTGGAAAGTATTTCGGCCACACCCATTAAAATTGCGGTATGCGTATCGTGGCCACAGGCATGCATTACTCCAACTTCCTGCCCTAAAAACTCAGAGGTTTCCAAAGATTTAAAATCAAGATCGTTTCTTTCGGTTACAGGTAGGGCATCAATATCGGCCCTTAGTGCCAACACCTTACCTTTTCTGTTGCCCTTAAGTATACCCACAACACCGGTTTTGGCAACGCCAGTTTCCACCTCCATCCCCAGCGATTTTAAATGTGCTGCAATTTTCTTGGCGGTCTTGAATTCCCTGTTGGATAACTCTGGATATTGATGAATGTCTCTCCTCCAATCAATAACCTTTTGTTCAATGTTTTTATAATCCTCTGCTAAATTATAATGCTGTGCAGAGGAGTGTAGGGAACATAACAGTAAGCAAAGGATAACGAGGTGTTTCATATAGATTAGGGATGAGTTAATTAAAAATGTTGAGCACCACATGGAGTCTAAAGGATGTATTGCTTGCACGGTATTGGGTACGGGAAGATTTTATTAAAAGCAGTATAAAAAAAAGAATCCTTTCCATTTTGGTATATTAAACCATAAATATATTCAAAATAGAAGTATTTATAGGACCGGTAATCATAAATGTTGAACTTGATTTTTTGATAAGGCTATTTATAGCTAAATTCACCGTTCAAAAAGACCTTAATCTTAACACACGTTTTGGAGAAGTATATTAATGAATTAAATGAGGCCCAAAAGGCTCCGGTCCTTCACAAGGACGGTCCCTTAATGGTCATTGCAGGAGCAGGTTCGGGAAAGACTAGGGTATTGACCTACCGCATAGCCTATTTGATGAACCAAGGAGTGGATTCCTTTAATATTTTGGCATTGACCTTTACCAATAAGGCAGCCAGGGAAATGAAGACCCGTATTGCGGATATAGTGGGGAATGCAGAGGCAAAAAACCTTATGATGGGTACTTTTCACTCCGTTTTTGCCAAACTTCTAAGGTTTGATGGGGATAAGTTGGGCTACCCGGCCAATTTTACCATATATGATACGCAGGACTCCCAACGCCTTATTTCTGCCATTATAAAGGAAATGGGCTTGGATAAGGATATTTATAAATATAAGCAGGTTCAAAATAGGATATCTTCCTATAAAAACAGCTTAATTACGGTAAAGGCCTATTACAACAATTCTGAATTGATGGAGGCCGATGCTATGGCAAAACGTCCACGTATGGGCGAAATTTACCAGAATTACGTAGATAGGTGTTTTAAGGCAGGAGCCATGGATTTTGATGATCTATTGCTCAGGACCAATGAACTTCTAACCCGTTTTCCGGAAGTTCTTGCCAAATACCAGGATAGGTTTAGGTATATTTTGGTTGATGAGTACCAAGATACCAATCACTCCCAATACTTGATTGTCAAGGCTTTGTCCGATAGATTTCATAACATTTGTGTGGTGGGGGACGACGCCCAAAGTATATATTCCTTTAGAGGGGCAAACATTAGCAACATTCTTAACTTTCAGAAGGATTATGACAATGTAGGGATGTACCGTTTGGAACAGAACTATAGGTCTACCCGTAATATTGTAAATGCCGCCAACTCCATAATTTCTAAAAATACCAACCAATTAGAGAAGGTAGTATGGACTTCCAATGATGATGGTGGACTAATTAAAGTGCACAGGAGCCCTACGGATGCCGAGGAAGGTAGATTTGTGGCCGGTTCTATCTTTGAGTTAAGAATGCAGAACCAATTGCCCAACGGAAATTTTGCCGTACTATATAGAACCAACTCACAGTCAAGAGCCATTGAAGATGCCCTTAGAAAAAGGGATATTCCCTATAGGATCTATGGCGGACTATCCTTTTATCAACGGAAAGAAATTAAGGATGTCCTTTCCTATTTACGACTAGTTATTAATCCTAAGGATGAAGAGGCGCTGAAACGTGTCATTAATTTTCCTGCCAGGGGAATTGGACAGAGTACCATGGATAAACTTACCGTAGCCGCAAACCATTACAACCGCTCAATTTTTGAGGTAATGGAAAACTTGGATCGTATTAATTTAAAAATTAATGCCGGGACAAAAAGAAAGTTAGGGGATTTTGTGGCCATGATAAAGAGTTTCCAAGTGATGAACGAATCGGCCGATGCCTTCACCTTGGCAGAGCATGTTGCCAAGAAATCCGGGGTGCTACTGGAATTTAAGAAGGATGGTACGCCCGAGGGAATTGGTAAAATGGAAAATATAGAGGAATTACTGAACGGTATTAAGGATTTTGTTGAAGGACAAAAGGAACTGGCCGATGCCAAGGGGGATATAGGAGAATTTCTCGAAGATGTTGCCTTGGCAACAGACTTGGATAAGGATACGGGCGACGATGACCGAGTTGCTTTGATGACCATTCATTTGGCCAAGGGCTTGGAGTTTCCGTATGTATATATTGTAGGTATGGAGGAAGATCTGTTTCCTTCGGCTATGAGTATGAATACCAGGAGTGAACTGGAAGAAGAACGACGTTTGTTTTATGTGGCCCTTACAAGAGCTGAAAAGCAGGCCTATCTAACCTATACACAGAATAGGTACCGATGGGGTAAATTGGTAGATGCCGAGCCTAGTAGGTTTATAGAGGAAATAGACGAAAAGTATATTGAAAATCTAACCCCAGTACAAAGCTATAGATACACCCCATTAATAGATGTTGATATTTTTGGCGATGTGGACAAGAGTAGGCTTAGGCAAAATAAGCCCGTTTCCGGAACACCTCCCAAAACTATAAAACCCAATGAAAATCAATTGCGCAAATTGCGCAAGCTCAAACCGGAACTGGGTACTCCTGTCGGCAATTCAGGTTCAGCGGATGCCAATTTAACAGAAGGGGCCATAGTAAACCACACCCGTTTTGGCAAGGGGCAAATAATTAAGATTGAAGGGGTTGGAAATGACAAAAAGGCAGAAATAAAATTTGATAAAGGCGATATAAAGAAGCTTTTGCTTCGCTTTGCCAAGTTGGAGGTACTTGATGATTAACCTAGGTTAGGGAAATGCTGTGTCTAGGTATAATAATTACAGCCTACGATAGCCAAGGAGTAAAGGTATCTATGGATACCACTTATACATAAAATATAATTACGTAAATTAACAACCTTAATTAACGTGAGTTATTATGGCCGATTTTATTAAAATTTATCCAGAAAATCCCAATCCAAAGGAAATAAAAAAGGTGGTGGATGTTTTACGTAAAGGGGGATTGATTATTTATCCTACCGATACGGTATATGGTTTGGGATGTGATATTACCAATACCAGGGCATTGGAAAAGATAGCTAGGATAAAAGGTGTAAAATTGGCCAAGGCCAATTGGTCCTTTATATGTGCAGACCTAAGTAATCTCTCAGATTATGTGCGCCAAATAGACACTTCAACTTTTAAAATTCTAAAAAGGGCTTTACCAGGGCCTTATACCTTTATTCTTCCTGGAAATAATAACCTACCCAAGGAGTTTAAAAAGAAAAAAACCGTAGGAATACGTATCCCTGACAATTCTATTGCCCGGACATTAGTAGAAACATTGGGCAATCCCATAGTGTCTACCTCTATCCGTGATGAAGATGAATTGTTGGAATACACTACCGATCCGGAGCTTATTTATGAGAAATGGCGCAACTTGGTCGACATCGTAATAGATGGGGGATACGGTGATAATACGGCTTCCACGGTGGTAGACCTATCTGAAGATGAGCCCGTTGTTATACGGGAAGGTAAAGGAAGTCTTGATATCTTCTAGACAAGGAGATTTGCTAAATAAGGGATAAATACAAAAGTATAAGGCAAAAAAAAGCGACCAAATTGGTCGCTTTTTAAATTTCTATTGTGTAGAATTAGTTGATCTTAGGATCCTTCATTCCTTCTTCGATCATGCTGTAGAACTGATCGATTTTTGGAAGAACAACGATACGGGTTCTTCTGTTCTTAGCTTTGTCTGTAGCAGATACAGGAATGTACTCTCCTCTACCAGCAGCAGTCATACGCTTAGGATCAACACCGTAATCTTTTTGAAGGATACGTACAACTGAAGTAGCACGTTTAACACTCAAATCCCAGTTGTCATACAATACACCGCTGTTGTAAGGATCGGTATCGGTATGTCCTTCAACCATAAATTCGAAATCTGGTTTGTTGTTTACTACCTGAGCAACTTTCCCCAAAATTTCTTTGGCTCTGCTAGTTACGTTAAAGCTACCGCTTCTAAACAAAAGTTTGTCGGAAATAGAAACGAAAACAACTCCTTTTTCTACGCTGATCTCGATGTCCTCGTCATCCAAGTTGCCCAAAACACCTTTCAAGCTTTGAACTAACGCCAAGTTAACAGAATCTCTTCTTGTAATGGCATCGTTCAATTTTCTAATAGTTAAGTCTTTTTCTTTTAGGCTTTCCAATGATTTTTCCAAATTATCGGCACCTTTACTAGTAAGTGTAGTAAGGTTGCCCATGTTGTTAATTAAATCTTGGTTATTAGCTTTTAGGAAGGCGTTCTGGTCTTCCAAAGTTTTCATTTTTGAGGTGGCCGCCGCCTTGTCCTCTAAACAACTGTTTAGTTTTACTGTTGCTGAATTTAATAAATCTTGTGCTTCTTTAGCTTTAGCCTCCATATCCGCATATTTCTTTTGCGAAACACATGAAGACAATAAAAGTGCAATACCCAAACAGCCTAAAATGATTTTTCTCATAGTTATGATAATAGAATTAATAATTTAAAAGTTTAAATGTAATGATTTTTCTTTTCGCAAAACTATACAAAACGCAAAATTTTGCTAATGTTAATTAGTTAATCTTTTATTAAAATGTTAAATTCTTTTACATGATTTACGTAATGAGACCACACAATGGATTTTATAAGATAATATTTATTTGTAAAACTCGTTCTACCCCGCTTTCTGTTCATTTTCCCCAAGTTTTTATAAAAACTAAAATGTGCCCTAATAATGGCCCAAGCATGTTTAGGCCTACCTTGGAATAAATAGTTAATTCCTGCCGCTCCATCCAAAAGCAACCTTATGATCACTATTTGAAAAGCCTTGTTTGCAGGAAGATTTTTTACAATGGAATAGAGGGAATTCCTAAAATTTAGATAGGTCTTTTTAGGGTCCATATTACTGAGGGTAGAACCCCCTAGGTGATATACCTGGGAAGCACCAACGTAAAATGCCTTGTACCCATTGTTTTTTGCCCTCCAACAAAGGTCTATTTCCTCTTGGTGCGCAAAGTAATCTTCATCAAACCCCCCTAATTCATGAAATACCTCACTTTTAATGAATAAACAGGCACCCGTAGCCCAGAATATTTCCTGAACATCATTATATTGTCCGTGATCTTCTTCCAATTCCTGAAATATCCTTCCCCGGCAAAAGGGGTATCCGTATTTATCAATATATCCCCCAGCGGCACCAGCGTATTCAAAATGTGTTTTTCTCTTGTAATCCAAAACCTTGGGCTGCATTAGGGAAGCCGATGCATTTCTGCTAAACTCTTTGGCTATGGGCCCTAACCAATCTTTGGTAACTTCTACATCAGAGTTTAACAGACAATAGATATCCGCCTTTATTTTTGGTAAGGCATCATTATATCCTTTGGCATACCCACCGTTTTCAGAATTTTGTACAATACCTATCTGTGGATAGTGCTGCCTAAGAAAAGATATGGAACCGTCTGTAGAGGCATTGTCCGCCACATAAATATCCGCTTCCTTGGAGTATGCCACCACAGAAGGAAGAAATTTCTCCAGGAGTGCTTCCCCGTTCCAATTAAG
>JBFHGV010000167.1:0-6638 GCA_041582955.1 Arenibacter sp. | reverse complement strand
TACTCACCTTAATTAAAACAATAGGTTCTTTCCTAAAAAACCAAGGCTCAAAAAATTCCATTCTTGCCCCAATACACCTTTAGCTACTAACCAAACCTCACAATTATTGACCAATATATTTGTACTAATTCCCTTTAACCCCATTATTTTATTTAATAAGTTAGTTTAAGATTGGTAAAAGCTCATTTACTATTGCATTATTGATGATCTTTGGCTAGCAATAAATGGAAAAGAAAAAATTTACATATCGCTTTCTTAGGATCTTTGCTAAAATCATATTGGTGCTTGCACTGCTATTTATCGTTTTGGTACTGTTTATTAGAAGCTCTTGGGGACAAAATATAATTGTTTCCAAAGTCACTGCTCATGTTGCCAATAAGTCCAACACCAAAGTTGAAATAGATCGACTTTTCATTACTTTTTCCGGGAATGCCTTTTTAGAAGGTCTCTATCTGGAAGACCAAAAAGGGGATACTTTGCTGTATTCAAAAAAACTTGAAGCCAACATACCGCTATCACCCTTGCTGTTCGGTAACGAACTAAACCTTAGGTCAGTGGAATGGGAAGGACTAAAGGCACATATAATCAGGAGCGGGGATTCTGGTAAATTCAATTTTGACTTTTTAGTGGAAGCCTTTGTCACCACGGACTCTACTCCCACACCCCCAGAAGCAGAACCTATGAAAATTAAAGTTGGATCGCTTAATTTTTCCAACTTTAAAATCAATTACAATGATGCTTACTCCGGCCTGGAAAGCAGCCTTGTTTTGGGGCAATTATATTTAAATTCCAATTCTGCAGACTTGGAAACCATGCACTTCAACCTAGAGGATCTTGAACTGTGGGATACAAACATCACTTATCAACAGACAAAGCCCTTTCTTTCTGAAGATAGCGCACAAACAACACTGCCTTTTTTGGTAGTCAACAATCTAAAGCTCAAAAATGTGCGTGCCAATTATAGTTCCATTCCAGATGGTGTGCTGGCCAATGCATCCCTAAGTGATTTTGCAATGGAGCTGCCTAAGGCCGATCTAGCCAAGAAAGAACTAAAAATAGGGTTGTTATCCCTTAAAGATTCGGACATTTCGCTAAATTTAAAGAAAGAGAAACTTACCCCAAAGGACTCTACCAGAAAGGCTACGGAAAATGTAGAATTTTCCTGGCCAGAGCTTTTTTTAGAGGCAGATAACATCACCCTCAATAATAATTCTTTCCAATACCACACTGCTTATAAGGCAACTTCTAAAGGTCAGTTCAATCCCAACGATATTTTCCTTGCTCAACTTAATTTAGAGGCCAACGACCTCAGCTACCAGTCTAAAAACGGCCGCTTAAATCTAGAACAATTGTCCTTTGTTGACAAAAGTGGCTTTCAATTACAACAACTAACTGTTAAGGCCAAACTAGACGATAGCTCCGCAACGCTCACGGGATTGCAACTAAAAACCAATTCTAGCCAGCTAAAGGCAGATCTAAAAATGGATTATCCTTCCATAAACCAATTGATCAGATCCCCTGGGCAGACCAAAATAGACCTAAAAGCGCCAGCGATACATCTTTCATTGGAAGATGCCCTATTTTTTCAAACTAATTTAAGCGAGAACGAATATTTTTCTGCTGCCCAGCAGCATCCGTTTACAGGAGAATTAGAGGCTGCAGGCACACTAGACGATTTGGACATTCAAAAGCTACAATTCTACTGGAGCAACAGTTCGTTAATGGCTGAAGGAACCATAGCCAACCTAATGGAAACGGATTCGCTAAGCTTTAATTTCCCAATGCTAATTACAACTACCACACAGGGGGATGTACAACAATTTGTTACCGAAAAGGATTTGAATCTTGAAATTCCACGGAACGTTTTTGTACGGGCCAAAACCCAAGGTAATCTAAAAAATATCTCTGGGGAAGTTTTTTTGAA
Source organism: Arenibacter sp. (assembly GCA_041582955.1). Taxonomy (GTDB): domain Bacteria; phylum Bacteroidota; class Bacteroidia; order Flavobacteriales; family Flavobacteriaceae; genus Arenibacter. Next base: position 4,714 of record JBFHGV010000167.1, on the reverse strand, counting down.
AATACCGGAAGGTACCGCCCAACTTAAAGGAAACTATTCCAGCATAGACCAAATCAACTTCAATGGAAATCTTAAGGTAGATAGCCTGCAATTAGGTAAATTATTAAGAAATGAGCAGTTGGGACTCATGAGCTTTAAGGTCAAAGCCTCTGCTAATGGTAATAGTCTCAGCACCCTCAATGCAGAATTTGAATCAGGTTTTACGCAATTAGAACTTAAAAAATACAACTTTTCTAATCTTGACCTAAAAGGAAAAATTCAAAATGGAAAAGGTGAAATTGACCTGAATTTTAAGGACAAGAACCTAAATTTTAAATCGAACACAGCTTTGACCCTGGATTCGATCTCCCCAAAAATCAAGCTGAACCTAAATGTTATTGGTGCCGACCTCTTAGCGCTCGGAATCACTAAGGCCGATATCAAGACCGGGCTGGACTTGGAAGCCGATTTTGAGGGGAACATGGATAGCTATAGCTTGAATGCCCTAATAAACAATGGTGTGGCAGTTTATGATGGTCAGCAGTACCAAATGGGCCACATCCAAATAAAATCTATAATAGACTCCCTTAACACCGAAGTACATCTTAAAAGCGATTTTCTAAATGGTGGATTAAAATCGAACAGCTCACCAATGGGCATCAATACCGCACTGACCAAACAATTTAAAAGTTACTTTGAGGATACTTTAATAGAACCCTCCCCATCCGATTCCACAAAGCTTGAAATGGATCTAAATATACACCCCAATGCCCTTATTACTGAAGTTTTCCTTAGGGATTTGGAGCAAATGGATTCCATTATTATCAGAGCCAATTTTGACGCGGCAACCAAAAATTTTACTGCCAGATTAAAGGTTCCCTCAGCTAAGTATAAGGGAGTTACGCTGGATAGTATGAACCTCTTGGCAACTGGAGATTCTAGCAATCTAAATTTTACCGCTGGTATTATTAACCTCATTGCAGATCCAGTGCATATTAAAAAGACTTTATTGGAGGGCTCCCTTAAAAACAATGAACTATTACTGGATTTTAGTTCATGGGACGAAAAAGAAAAAGTAGTGTCTATAGCCTCAAAATTGATTTTGGCCAAAGATACCACCTTGATCCAAATTAATCCGGACGGACTCCTATTCAACAAGAAGGAATGGATTATACCCAAAGATAACCGGATAACTTTTGCCCCGGATCACCTTAGTTTTAAGAACGTAAATTTAACCAGGAATTCTCAGCAACTGAGCTTTGGCAGCAACCATTCCAGTTCAGAAAAAAAACATCTTTCCATGAACTTCGAGCAATTTAGGCTGCAAACCTTTCTAAGTCTGTTGAACCCGGACTCCCCTATAGCTACAGGATTGATCAACGGAAATCTAACCATTGAAAACCCCTACGGAGCTACAGGAATAGTGGCCGATTATCAAATTAAGGACTTGGAAGTAATGCAACACCCCTTGGGCAATTTATCCTTAACAGCCGCCTCCAAATCCATTGACCAATATGATTTTAGCCTCGCCCTGAAAGGCAATGGAATAGATACTGATTTAAATGGAGATTTTACAGCAGCAAAAACCGGGGCCCAGCTAAATTTAGATTTGGACATAAACAGAGTAGATCTTAAAGTTGTTGAAGGGTTTTCTTTTGGAGCATTGAAAAATACCGATGGATATCTTTCCGGAAAAATAGATGTTTCCGGTACCACCACTGCTCCCCAATACAATGGTAGCATTAGTTTTAATGAAGCCCAATTTAATGTGGCCGCCTTGAACGCTGATTTTAATATAAGAGCAGAAACCTTAAAAATTAATACGAACGGAATGTATATGGACAGTTTTGAGATAACTGACACCAATGGCAATAGTTTTGTATTGGACGGTTCCATTAAGACAAAAGAATTTTTAAACCCTAAATTTGACCTCAGCCTAAATGCCAAACAATTTCAGTTCCTGAATTCCACGGAAAAAGACAATGAATTGTTCTATGGAAATGCTAGTTTAAATGCGGCTATTACCGTAAAAGGCGATTTAAATCTTCCCAAAATAAACGGAAAACTTCGTGTGCGTGAAGGTACCAATATAACTTACGTTGTCCCGGAATCCCATTTGGATGTTGAAGAACGTGAGGGTGTCGTAATTTTTGTAAATCGACAGCGTCCCGATGCCATACTCACCAGAAATGATACCGATGAAACACCAGCCTACTTTAGGGGCTTGGATGTCAAAGCCATTTTGGAGATAGCCGATGATTCCAATTTTAATATCATTATTGATGAACGTACAGGTGATAACCTTCAAGTTTCCGGGGATGCCTCCCTTAATCTTAATGTAGAGCCCAACGGAAGAATGCAGCTCACGGGGCGATACGAACTTAACGCCGGGCATTATGAGACCAATCTGTACAACCTGGTAAAACGACGCTTCCTGATCAACCCCAACAGCTCCATAATCTGGCAGGGAGACCCCACCAATGCCAAGTTGGACGTTACGGCCACCTATAAGGTAGAAACTTCAGCGGCACCCCTAATGTCCTCCGTGATTTCCAGTGAGGACAATAGCCTAACCGGAAAGTACCGGCAGGTACTGCCGTTTCTTGTATATCTCAATGTAAATGGGGAACTGTTGGAACCAAAATTGTCCTTTGGCCTAGATATGCCAGAAGATGAACAGGGATCACTGGGCGGTGCGGTCTATGGAAGGGTGCAACAATTAAACCAACAAGAGGCCGAACTTAACAAACAGGTGTTTTCCCTGTTGGCCCTTAATCGTTTTTATCCAGATTCTGGCAGTGATGGAAGCATTGGCGGTACTGCTGCCATTGCAAGGGACAACGTAAACAAAGTATTATCCGGGGAACTCAACGCATTTTCGGACAGGGTTTTTGGACAATCTGGATTTGAGGTCGATTTTGATTTGGACAGTTTTACGGATTATCAGGGCGAAAGTCCCCAAGACCGCACCCAACTTAACATTAATGCCAAGAAAAAATTGTTCAATGACCGCTTGATAGTATCCGCAGGCAGTGCCGTTGATGTTGAAGGCAGTGCACAGCCCGGGCAAGAGGAAACCCCAATTATAGGGAATGTTAGCCTTGAATATCTACTTACCAAAGATGGTCGTTATAGGCTTAGGGGCTTTAGAAAGAACGAATACGAAAACATCATAGATGGACAGTTGATCGTTACTGGGGTAGCTTTGATCTTCAACAGGGAATTTAATAGGTTTAGTCAATTGTTCAATCCTTTAAAGGAAGATAAATCGGCTGAGGAAAAAGATAATGAAGCACCAAAAAATAAATAAAAGTTTGAAGGCGACAAAAACATATCGGACGGTTTTAACCCTGCTAATTTTAACATGTATTTATTCTTGCAGTATTGGCAAATACATCCCTGAGGGCGAAACCTTATATACAGGTTCAAAGATTGATATTGCGTTTGACGAAGAGGTACAGAATCCCAAAAAATTAACACAAGAATTACAAACCCTATTATCCCCAGAACCCAATTCCCAAATTTTGGGAATGCGGCCGGGCCTTTATTTTTATTACAAAGCACAAAAGAAAAGACCCGGCTTTTTAAACCGATGGCTCAATAAAAAATTTGGGGAAGAACCTGTTTATCTATCCCATGTAAATGCGCAGCGAGTGAAAAAACTAATGCTGAACAGACTGGATAATCGCGGGTTTTTCTATAGCAAGGTATCCTCTGAAATAGACAGTACACAAAAACACGCTGCCATTAAATACAACTTAACCTTGCCCAAGCCCTACACCCTGGAAAAATTTGAATTGGAAAAAGACTCACTGCCCATCTATGCCGAAATTGAAAAAGCTTTGGAGGAAACAGAGATTAAGGTCGGAGATAGATTTGACCTAGAACTCATGAAATTTGAAAGGGAACGTATAAACCATGAACTTAAACAAAAGGGGTATTACAATTTTAATCCCGATTTTTTGATTTTTGAGGCCGATACCAATCGTTATGACAACAAAAAATACGACCTCTTTCTACGGTTAAAAAGAAACCTCCCCAAAAGAACAGTGATTGCCTATACCATTGATTCCATTTCCGTTTACCCCAACTTCTCCATTGAAACGGAAAAGCAGGTCAACACCCCTACAACAATAGTCAACGGCATTGAATTTATTCAGGAAAAAGAATTCTTTAAACCTAAGAAAATGGAACCCTATATATTGTTTGGTGTAGATCAGAAATATAATTCGGAAACGGCCAGATTAACCAGCAAAAGGCTCTCGGCCCTAGGAAACTACAAATATGTAAATATTCGGTTCAATGAAAAAGATACAATTGGGGTAGACAGTACGGCTTCCTTGTACGCCGACATTTTGCTTTCCCCGCTCACCAAAAGGTCTGTGCGCGCACAATTACAGGCCATAACCAAATCCAATGGCTTTGCAGGGCCGGGAATGTCCCTCACTTACAACAACCGAAACCTATTTAAAGGAGGGGAAACCTTAAGTATAACCGGTAATTTTGCCTATGAGACCCAACTCTCTGGAGGTGAAGGCACAGGTCTGAGCAGTATTGCGGGAGGACTAAAAACCGATTTGATCATCCCAAGGCTACTTCCCTTTTCCCCAAAACAGTTTAAATATGCGGTACCCAAGACCAAAATTAGCTTGGGTACAGATTTCCTAAAGCGAACCAAGCTATATACCCTAGGCTCCTTCAATGCCTCCTTTGGGTATACCTGGAATGCCAATAG
>JBFHGV010000166.1:0-6652 GCA_041582955.1 Arenibacter sp. | reverse complement strand
GATCCTTAATGATATCACGAAGTGTAGCAGGACCAATTCCTACCTCTTCACCGGCCTGAAAAACAGTGTCCAAATCTGCTTCAGAAAGCCCGAAATTCTCTAAATCCAAAGTCGGACTGTACTTTCGCCTTTCCCGTACAGGGTTGGTCTTGGTAAACAAATGACCTCTAGTCCTGTAGCCATCTATTAAACGAACCACCTGAAATTCTTTCTGGAGTGTCTGAGGCACCTCTACTTGCTGTCCACCAGCTACTGGCAAACTGGCCATCTGGGTTCCTTCCAAAAATTCTTCCATGGAATTTTCCATGCCAAAATCAAACCCTTGAAAAAAAGCCCTCCAACTTGGCTCAACACTATCGGGATTTATTAAGTACTTATCGTATAATTCTGCGAAATAAGAAGTATGCGCAGCGTTTAAAAAGGAATATTTATCCATGAAAAAATATCTCTGTCTTTTGAACAAAATTTATTCAAAAATACAACATTTAGCATATCTAAGCTTATCTTAGTCATGAATAATGGAAAAATATTACAATAATCATGATAATTGCCTATTCCTTAAAAAAAAAGTTGGTTTTGTGTATTTTTATGACAGTCTTATGCTGCTTGGGTTATGCACAAACACCTCTTTCCAACCAAACCTTTTGGAACAATGTGCATTTTGGCGGCAATATAGGCCTTGGATTTGGCAATGATTCCTTTAACGCATCAATCTCACCCAGTGCCATTTACCAAGCTAACGAATACTTAGGGCTTGGAGCTGGACTCAATTTTAACTACGCCAAATTCCGCAATGCCAAGTTAGTTGCTTATGGAGGAAGCTTAATATCCCTGTTCAATCCCATTCGCGCCTTGCAACTTTCCGCAGAGCTAGAGCAGCTAAGGGTAGAACGTATCCTGGAGCTGGACGGGGGCAATATTGAAGAAAACTATTGGTCACCGGCCCTGTTTTTGGGAATTGGATATGGCAACAAAAATGTTACCGTGGGGATACGTTATAATATTTTGTACGATGATGAAAAAAGCATCTATGCAGACGCCCTTATGCCATTTGTAAGGGTTTATTTTTAATCTAGGAACCGTACTCCTGCCTAAACCACACTTTTTGCCATTCCCTTTTTAGAATTTCAAAAGTCACCTTCTCCGAAATCTCAACCACATCTGTAGCTTCAATTGCCTTTACCACCTTCTCGGGCACATCAACAATATAAAGCAGGTTAAGGTAATCCGTGAATTTTTCCATAATTAAATAGTACACCTTCTCCAATACTATTGTTTTTAATTCCTTGGGGCTTATACCAGGCGAAAAATCAACGTACACATTGGCAAACACAAAATCTTTCTGTAGTTGGCTCACTAGATTTTGATAAAGGTCTTTATCCTCGGCATATTTGAGCAAGGCCGAGCTATTGGAGAAGTTTTTTACCATATTCTATTTACGGGATAATATTTAAAATGGTTTTTGCAATCACCAAAAAACCTACTTTTTTTTTTATAAATGGTATTGGCAAGGATCTATTTTTTTCCACAGTATTACAAAAATTACCAATTCCCTTTTTTGGACACCTCCAAACTTAAAGCTCCCCTACCACCAAGTTGGTCTCCCCATCTATAAGAAACACATGGCAACAATCTGCTCCTACCGTATAATTGGCATCCAACACCTGCTTATCGCCAATATATCCACTAAAGTTAATTTCAAGTTGCTTATTCCTATAGGTATCGGAATGCTTATCACTGAACAAAGGATAGATCCCATTCTTCCTCATTAACCCCATCTCACTATCGGACAAGTCCGGGGTAATATCTGTTTCATTGGGCAATACCACCACAGTAAACCTATCCAAGGCAAAAGCATTACCTTTCGTATCCTTCACGTTTACCGTAATGGTCCTATATTCTTGTGTACAGATTATATTGGAACAATCAGATTTATCCTCTACACTGCTATTATTGCAGTTGGGTGCAAGCAAAACGATTAGCAGGCCAAACAAATATTTCATTCTCTTCCTTTTTTTTAAGGATACAAAAACACCGGAGCGGTTGCTTAGGTTATAAACCAAATATCTAAAAACCACTTAGCCCACAAAAATGTATTTTAAGAAAGGCCTTACAATAAGCTTTCAACTAAGTATCCACAAAAAGAGAACAAGTACCCAGCGGCCAAGTGCTATGCCCAATATTGATTTACTTACGTATTTTTTGCTCCCAAAGCCAGGCCGAACTCATAGCCTCGTCCAAAGTAGATTCTGCCTTCCATCCCAGCACTTCGTTAGCCTTGGTGGTATCTGCAAAGGCCGATGTAATATCTCCTGGCCTACGATCTACAATTTTATAATTCAACTTTTGTCCGGACACCTTTTCAAAACTCTTGATGACTTCAAGAACCGAACTACCTTTACCGGTCCCTACATTAAACACCTCGTAATTTTCCTGGTTCTTACCGCCCAGCAAACGCTCTAGGGCCACCACATGGGCCTTGGCAAGGTCTACTACATGAATATAGTCCCTGATACAAGTACCATCTTCCGTTGGGTAATCGCCACCAAAAACAGATAGTTGCTCCCTAATTCCAATACCTGTTTGGGTAATAAAAGGCACTAGATTCTGTGGCACACCTATAGGCAATTCCCCAATTTCGGCACTTGGGTGCGCCCCCATGGGATTAAAATATCGGAGTGCTATGGCATTTATTGCGGGAGTCACCTTACAGGTATCCCTAATTATCTCTTCTCCCATTTGCTTGGTATTGCCATAGGGAGATTCTGCCACCTTTACGGGCGCAGATTCGGTAATGGGCATTTTATCGGCTTGTCCATAAACGGTACAGGAGGAACTAAAAATAAAGCTGGCCCTATTCTTATGGGCGAGTTCTTTAAGAAGGTATACCAAGGTTCCTATATTATTCTCGTAATACAGCAAGGGCTTTTCTACACTCTCCCCCACCGCCTTGGAGGCCGCAAAATGAATAACACCGGCAATATCCTGATGTCTTTTAAAGAAGTCCTCTACCTTGGACCTTTCTTTAAGGTCCAATTTTTCAAAGACCGGCCGTTTCCCGGTTATGGCCACAATACCGTCCAAAACCTTTTCAGTGGAATTGGACAAGTCATCTATAATTACGACTTCAAAGCCTTTATTTTGTAATTCTACCGTGGTATGGGAACCTATAAATCCCAAACCTCCTGTTACCAATATTTTCATGAATTGATCTTTACTTTATATGTTGGTCAAATGTTACCTTATTGATTATATGTAAACCCAAAGTCCCTAGGCCCTATCAGGATTTGTTTACGAACTGATTAACGGTTTCTGTGATAAAGGCAATTTGTTCATTGTCCAATTCGGTGTGCATGGGCAATGAAATCACCTCATTCACCAATTGATTGGTTACCGGAAAGTCTTTTTCCAGATAACGCTCATCGCGATAGGCCTTTTGCTTATGAAGTGGTATAGGGTAATACACCCCACACGGAATTTGTTTTTCTCCTAGATGTTTAACCAATGCGTCTCGCTTGCCATTAAGGATACGCAGGGTATATTGATGAAACACATGACAGTCACAGTTCTCGCATATCTCTAAACAGCCATTGGCCATTTGGGGCACCAAAATATTCTTGTTGCCTTCAAAGGCTTTTGTGTACTTCCTGGCCGCCTCCCGCCTTCTGGCATTGTAGTCGTCCAATCGGGATAATTTTGATCGCAGTACCGCTGCCTGAATAGAATCCAATCGGGAGTTTACCCCAACCACGTCATGATGATATCGCTCATACATACCATGGTTCACAATCCCCCTGAGGGTATGGGCCAAATCGTCATCATTGGTAAAAATAGCCCCACCATCTCCATAACACCCTAAATTCTTGGATGGAAAGAATGAGGTAGCGGCCACGTGCCCAATGGCACCAGCCTTCTGTTTTTTTCCGTTTTGAAATGTATAATCGGCACCAATAGCCTGGGCATTATCTTCAATGACATATAAGTTGTGTCTTTCCGCGATATCCAGCACTGCCTCCATATTGGCACATTGTCCAAAAAGGTGAACCGGAACAATGGCCTTGGTCTTGGGTGTAATGGCCTTCTCCAAGGCAAGGGGGTCTATATTAAAACTATTAGGATCCACATCCACCAATACCGGTGTCAATTGCAAGAGCGCAATGACCTCTACTGTAGCCGCAAAAGTAAAATCGGCAGTAATTACCTCATCCCCGGGCTTTAGACCTAGGCCCATCATGGCAATTTGCAGTGCATCCGTACCATTTGCACAGGGAATTACATGTTTCACTCCCAAATAATCCTCCAGCTCCTTTTGAAAGGCATGTACTTCCGGACCGTTTACAAAAGCCGCCGTTTCCAAAACATTGGCTATAGATGCGTTTACCTCATCCTTTATTGCCTCGTATTGACCGTTTAGGTCAACCATTTGTATTTTTTTCATTGATTACATCTTAGATTCCAAACTAGGTTTGGGGCAAACAATATTACAAAAATAAGGATTGGCAGCCAATGTAATTAATAGAAAGAAGTGTAATTTAGCCCCAAACCATAGTGAAGTGTTTACGATATACAATTTTGCAGTACGGCTAACCGCATTTTTCCTAAGAATACTGAGTTTGTTCCTTCCTAAGATCAAGCTTTTCAGCGAAGGTAGAAAAGAAGTGTTTCCTTATTTACGGGACACTATTGCAGAGGGTGATCAAATTATCTGGGTCCATACCGCTTCCTTGGGAGAATTTGAGCAAGGCCTACCCATTATAGAAAAATTAAGACAGCACTACCCCAATCATCGCATACTGGTAACCTTTTTTTCCCCATCTGGCTATGAGGTTAAAAAAAATACAGCTTCCGCGGATCTCGTATGTTATCTACCCTTGGACACCTCTAAAAACGCAAAGCGATTTCTTGATTTAGTGAACCCCAAACTCGTTATTTTTGTTAAATATGAGATATGGCCCAATTATTTAAGGCTGCTTTCGCAAAAAAAAATCCCTACCCTATTAATCTCCTCCCTTTTTAAGGAAAGCCAGATTTACTTTAAGCCTTATGGCGGTTTTATGCGGAAGGCCTTAAACTCCTTTACCCATATTTTTGTTCAGGATTCAAGGTCTGTACAACTATTGGAAAAAATAGGCGTCAACAATACAACAATAAGTGGAGACACCCGATTTGATAGGGTTATGGAAATCCTAGACAGGGACAACAGCCTAGGCTTTATGCAAAAATTTAAAAGCGGATCACGCATCATGGTGGCCGGCAGCACTTGGCCCGAAGACGAGGAGGTCATAGTTCCCTACATAAATTCTGATGAGACCTCCTTAAAATTTGTCCTAGCCCCCCACAATATAAAATCTGAACATATTGCCAAGCTGAAGTCGGCCATCAGCAAAAAAACCATTCTATATTCCGAAATACAGGACAACAATTTGGCAGATTATAAGGTACTTATAGTGGATACCATTGGAATATTGACCAAAATCTATAGTTATGCCAACATCTCTTATGTAGGAGGTGGTTTTGCCACTGGATTGCACAACACCCTGGAACCTGCCGTACATGGCATTCCCGTTCTTATAGGCCCAAAATACGAAGGTTTCAAGGAGGCAATAGACTTGGTAGCCCTAGGGGGAATATTGGTGGTAAGTTCCAAATCTGAGTTCAAGGCTGTGTGCCACCAACTAGAAAATGACGATTCCTTTTTACAAAAAACCGGCTTTATAAACAGTAGCTATGTTACTAAAAACAAAGGAGCTAGCATCCAAATCATGGAATACATTCGTACATTACTTTAGACCCCAATGTTACGATTATGCTATATCCCAGAATTTTGTACCTAAGCAGTTTAGGTGTTTTGCTCTTTTTGTGTTTTTGCTGTAGGGAGCCCGCAGATAGACAGCCCCAGAACACCGCTCCTGAACCTACTCCCCCTTCACAATTCCAGGACAAGAACAGGGGCCTGGTGCCGCAAAAAAATGTTCCAGACCCTGAAGAGAACAGCCCAAACAAGAACGAGTATCGGAACAAATCCCGTAACCTGGACAGCTTAAGGATAAAAATTGCGGTTTTGTAACCATAATTTTGAGTCAGAGCGGTATTGACCTTTAACAAACTGACTCTTATCCAGTCCTCTCAATAATGAAAATTGATATTCTCACCCCATAAAGTTGCTTTTTTTGTTAGATTTACAAAAACCAATACACTTTACAATGAATACCAAAATTCTTCGCATTTCACTAATTGCTGCATTGGCTGGGTTTCTATTTGGTTTTGACACCGTAGTTATTTCCGGTGCGGAAAAAAAACTTCAGCTATTGTGGAACACTTCCGAGGCCTTTCACGGTACCGTAGTTATTGGGATGGCTTTATTTGGCACGGTCATAGGTGCCCTATTGGGCGGTATCCCTACCAATAAAATTGGAAGGAAGAACACCTTGATCTGGATAGGAATATTGTATTCCGTATCGGCCATAGGCTCTGCACTTTGCAACGATCCGGTTTCTTTTGGAATATTTAGGTTTATTGGAGGATTGGGTGTTGGCGCCTCTACGGTAGCCGCCCCGGCCTATATATCGGAAATTGCGCCGGCCAAGAACAGGGGAAAGCTGGTAGGACTCTATCAATTTATGTTAGTTTTTGGTATCATGGTAGCCTTTAT
>JBFHGV010000165.1:0-6678 GCA_041582955.1 Arenibacter sp. | reverse complement strand
GGAGCCACTGCCGTTGCTGACCTGGATAACGATGGCGATTTAGACCTTATAACCAACAATATAAACAGTCCCGCAACCTTTTATATCAATAAGACCAATAATACTTCCAGCTATCTAAAGCTAAGGTTTAACTACTACCCAAATAATAAACAGGGAATTGGGACCAAGGTATTTGCCTATGGGAATGGGAAAATGCAATATAAGGAACTGTATACCGTAAGGGGTTTCCAGGCATCTTCGGAACCAATAGTACACTTCGGGTTTGGAGCGCAACAGAAAATTGATTCCCTTAAGATTGTATGGCCCAATAAAACATTTCAGGTATTGAAGGAGGTTGCAACCAATCAAACCATAACGGTTTCCCCAGAAAATACCCGTCCCTTTGATTATAGTATCCTAAAGGGAACTGAACGAAAAATATTTAAAAAGCAAGGAGATAATTTAGGCATCAATTATAGGCATAAAGAAGATAATTATTTGGATGTCAATCGGCAAAAATTAATACCCTATCAAATTTCAGACCGTGGTCCGGCCGTGGCTATTGGAGATCTGGACGGTGATGCCAAGAAGGATATATTTTTTGGAGGTTCTAAATACTATCCCTCAAGAGTATTTTTCCAGGGAGACAGTACCTACCTAGAAAAACGGCTTCCCAATATTGCAAAGGATTCTATAAAAGAGGAGGTGAGCGCGCTTATTGCCGACCTAAATAATGATGGCTTCAATGATATTTTTATAGCTAATGGAGGAGGCGACTTTTATAACAAGATGCCCCCTTTGGCAGACAGCTATTACCTGCAAAATAAAGACAGTTTTAAAAAAGTGGAATTGCCCAATTACTTTGAAAATGCCGCAGTTGTCCGTGAATGTGATTTTGATAATGACGGGGATTTGGACCTGTTTGTAGGGAGTAACGCCGTTACCAACGATTTTGGAAAGATTCCCAACTCCTATCTGTTAAGAAACGACAAGGGCATTTTCTCTATTGTTGAAAACCAAGAACTGTCCAAGGCAGGTATGGTAACCGATGCCATTTGGAGCGATTATAACGGTGATGGTGCCAAGGACCTAATTGTGGTAGGGGAATGGATGTCACCTAGATTTTATAAAAATACAAAGGGCCAACTCGTTGAGGACAAGGTTTTGGATAATGCTTATTATGGGCTATGGCAGTGTATAATTCCATTTGACATTGATGGGGATGGTGACAATGACTATTTACTGGGCAATTGGGGAAGCAATACTAAGTTTAAGGCCTCGGTGGAATACCCCATGAAAATGTACTATTCGGATTTTGATCAAAATGGCAGTACAGAAACCATAGTGGTCACAGAAAAAGAAGGGCAGTATTACCCCTTGGAAGGCTTGGATGAGTTGGCTGCCCAAATGGTGGGTTTAAGAAAGAAATTTACGCGATATAAGGATTTTGCAGGGAAACCCATTAATAAAGTATTGGATGCCGAATCTTTAAAAAACGGCACTGTTTTGGAGGTAAATATACTTGAGTCTGGATTCTTGAGGAATAATGGAGGTGTCTATACTTTTGTTCCCTTTGATAAGGAATTGCAACTTGCTCCCATAAGGGCCTTCTTGGAATTCGATTTTGATAGGGATGGAACAACCGAAATTTTAGCGGCCGGAAACTATTTTGGTGTCAAACCCTACCATGGTAGGTTAGATTCTTTTTCAGGGGCACTCATTAAAAATGAAAATGATGTAATTTTGGCAAATAAAATAGGATTGGACCTAGGGCATAAATCGATTAGAAGTCTCAATATGATATATCTGGCCGAAGAACCGTTTTTATTGGTCACTTATAACGATGATGAGGTGGAAGTGTATGGCTTGGAACAGTAAAGTAAGGCTCTATAATAAGTGAGGGCTGAAATAAAGCCATATGCCTTTTAGAATGGAATATAAATTGATGAAAATGAAAGTATTTTTAAGATTATTGCTGTTAATGACGGTGCTGGTTTCTTGTCGGGCAAAGAACGAGCCTGTAGAAATAACTGCCGAAGAGTTACACAATGCTATTGATAAGGTTACCGAGGTGATGATCCACGATATTTTTTCACCTCCTGTGGCCAGTAGGATTTTTGCCTACCCCAATGTTGCTGCCTATGAAATTGTAGCTTTGAACAATAAGGAATACCAATCATTGGTGGGGCAGGTTACGGATTTAACGCCAATTCCGAAACCTATTGGGGATAAGCCGATCAACTATCAAATGGCAGCCCTGATCGCACATATGGAAGTGAGCAAACGCCTCATTTTTTCAGAGGACAAAATGGAAATGCACCGCGATAGTCTTTACGCCAATTGGGAAAGTAAAAACAGCACCCTGTTCAATAATTCCAAGGAATACGGCCTTGAAGTAGCCAATCACATAGCAGATTGGTTAGACAAGGACAATTATAAACAGACCAGGACAATGCCAAAATTTACAATCAATACAGACGATAGCTCCCGCTGGCAACCTACCCCGCCTGCTTATATGGATGGTATTGAGCCACATTGGAACAAAATACGGCCATTTGTCATTGATTCTGCCAATCAATTTGTACCGGCACCACCTCCGGCCTTCTCCATGGAAGTAGGGTCCGACTTCTATAAGGAAGTTAAAGAAGTGTACGATATCAGTAAGGAAATTACCGCAAAGGGCGATGCCTCTGAGGAAATTGCCATAGCAAAGTTTTGGGACTGCAACCCCTATGTTTCGGTTACCCGTGGACACCTTATGTTTGCCACCAAAAAAATTACCCCTGGGGCACATTGGATAGGTATCACCAAGATAGCCTGTAATATGACAAAGGCAGATTTTGATAGAACGGTATTTGCTTATACCAAGACCTCCATGGCCATAGCGGATGCCTTTATTAGTTGTTGGGACGAAAAATATCGCTCCAACCTTATACGCCCAGAAACCTTGATAAATCAACATATTGATGAAAATTGGCAACCTGTTCTGCAAACGCCTCCTTTTCCTGAATATACCAGTGGCCATTCTGTAGTGTCCGGTGCGGCAGCTACTGCCTTGACCAGTATTTTTGGCGATAATTTTGCCTTTGATGATGATACCGAAGTGCCATACGGACTGCCAATAAGAAGTTTTACGTCTTTTAATCAGGCCGCGGATGAAGCTGCCATCAGTAGAATGTACGGTGGTATTCATTATAGGGCCGCTGTGGAAGTTGGCGTAGGGCAAGGAAGAAATCTGGGCAAATTTGTAGTGGATAAATTAAGAATGGATGGCGAAAATAAACTAGCTGTAAAGTAATGTGATAGATAGGTATTAAGACCTATTTTAAGGACTTAATTATTTAAATAACTGCGGAAAATTGCAAATATTGAAAAACAAGATTGCTTACATAATAAGTATCCTTTTCTTTGCTTTCCTTATCTGGTATCTGTTTATTAAACCCTATGATTATTTGGTTTCCATGACTTATAGGACCACCGTGGGGACTATTAACCAAAGTATTAAGTCCTGGGGCAAAGCCAAGAAAAATAATAGCTTGTTGCGTGAACAGGACTTTTTTAATTTAGAGCAAAAATGGCAGTTTAATGATTCGGTTCATGAATATCACTGGAAAATTATCCCTGTAAATGATTCCACCTCCAAAGTCAAGGTCTATATAAAGGATGTGGCCAATAGTTTTAAGAATAAGCTATTGTTGCCATTTTCTACCAGTAATTTTGAACAACGCACCAAAAAGAACATCTTTGATTTTAATAGGAGTATAACAGAACATATGGGTAATTTTAAGGTAAGTGTGGAGGATTCCGTTCAACAACCACCAAGCACTTATTGCGCCTATATACCAATACAGTCTACCCAATTATTAAAAGCCAAGGGGATGATGGGCAATTATCCCATTTTAAGTGGGGTGCTGGCCGATAACAATGTACAACTGAACGGTAGGCCATTTTTGGAAATTACCAACTGGAACAGAAACAAGGATAGTCTTTCCTTTAATTTTTGTTTTCCAATAATTAAAAGTGACAGCCTACCACAAAACGGACCTTTAAAATACAAGGAATTTAAGGGGCAGAAATCCCTGAAAGCGGTCTACAATGGTAATTATATTACCTCTGATCGGGCTTGGTACGCTTTGTTGAACTATGCCCAAAAGAAAGGGTATGAGGTCTCTGAAACACCAGTGGAGGTGTTTCACAACAACCCTAATTTTGGTGGAGATGAACTGCAGTGGGTCGCAGAAATATATATGCCGATAAAATAATAATATGAAAACATTTTATACTTTGACGCTTATGGCCATGGTCATAAGTTGTACCAATAATTACGGACAACTCACCTATGTTACCAAGTTGCCGCATAAGCTTAGTGAAAATTCGGGCATGGTTGCCAGCAAGGATTCTGCCATTTGGCTGGTGGCCGATAGGGGCAACCCGGACATTATATACAAGGTAAACTATGAAGGCGACCTTTTGCAGGAAATAAAGGTGAAAAATGCCAAAAATCACGACTGGGAAGATTTGGCCATGGATGAATACCAGAACGTGTTCATTGGTGATTTTGGCAACAATAACAATGACAGGAAGGATTTGGTCATCTATAAAATTCCGGATCCCAATTTGGAAGGAGGGGATAAGATTGAAGCCGAAAAGATAGCATTCCATTATCCTGAACAAAAAGACTTTCCTCCTAAGAAGGATAAATTGCTCTATGATGCAGAAGCTTTTTTTTACTTTAAGAATTATTTGTATATCATTACTAAAAACAGGACACACCCTTTTACGGGAGAAGCCTTTTTGTACAAGGTCCCTGCGGTAAAAGGGAATCACAGCGCCAAGTTGGTAGGGTCTTTTGTTCCGCCCAAATCTAAGGTTGAGGGGCGGATAACTTCTGCCGATATTTCTCCCGACGGCAAAACCATAGTGTTGTTGGGTAGGGGTACTTTATGGGTTTTTACCAATTTTACAATGGATGACTTTTTTTCCAATAGTAGTCTAGAAACAATAGACCTAGGGGTTTATTCCCAGTTGGAATCGGTTGCCTTTACCAACAATAAAACCCTTTTGCTATCCGATGAGGAATCCAACAAATCGGGTAGAAACCTGTATACCTATAGGCTGGTAGACTAAGGCGCAAACGGTGGTTAAAAACCAAATCCCACTCCAAAAGAAAACCGAGGGCCTTCTACACTGTTAAAGAGAGCAACCCTGGCAGTGAGTACATCGGCCCCGTTAAGGAAGAATCCGCCGCCATAGGAGTTGTGCCAAAGGTCCGAGTCCTCATTGGGGTTCCAGACCCTGCCGTAATCAAAACCGCCATATAGGCCAATTGTAACAGGTAACAGCCCTGTCTTTAGTCGTTTAATGCTGTAGCGCAGATCGGTATTTTGATAGTAGCTGGTCTTGCCCGAAAACCGCTGGTTTCTAAACCCTCTAAGTCCATCTATCCCCCCTATGTTTGCTGCCTGATAAAACTCGTAATTGTTCCCTAGGTTAAAATGGGCCTTCCATTTTGTGGCTATGACCAATCGGCCACTTGGTATCAATTTGTGGTCAAAGGATAGGCTGGGAACAATATATCCAAATCCCTGCCCGCTATTGGTGAGACTGGTTTTATAGCCCAGCAATAGGCTGGTGCCCATGCCAATGGTAGGAAAAGCCGCGTTGTCTAAATTTTCATAGGAATATTCCGCTTCCGCTCCTAAAAAATTATTATTACTTTCCTCTCCGTTTGCCTGGTAAAAGGTATTTATAAACCTGTTGGAAGTCTCCTCTACTTCCAAGCTTTCAATAGAAAGGCCTGTTCTAAATTTGGCCCCCAATTGTCCCCGCCATACCAGCGATGGGGAAAAGCTTAAGGTTCGGATTTTTACCCTATTGTAATCCATCTCCAGAGTATCGTCAAAATTTTCGGTCTCATTGCCTGTACCAAAAAAGTTGACACTGAAATTAGGGCTTGTAAAACGGGCAGACAGTTCAAGGTTCCAGTTGTTAAAGATATGGGCAAATTCGCCTTTGTAGCCCAATTCAAAACCACTGGTCGCAAAATAATATGCCGCACTGTAGCTGTGTTGTGAGGTGTAGGGGTTTTGTCTAAAACCATAATAGGTCTTTGTTGCCCCAAAACCTAGCTTAATCCCATCATCCGGATTGTATCCTATGGTGGGCAATAATTGTCGGGTACTGTTCTTAAGTTTTAAGGGCTGATAGGTGTTGGTCTCATAATTATTAACCAATCTTACCTTGGCACCATCGGTATTTTGTAAGGTGTTTTTTTTGGATTTAAAATCGTAGATCCAGGTGTTACTGGCCTTGGAGACATTGTAAATATCGTTATTTTGTCCGCCTATCAACCTTAATTTAATCTTGTTGTTCCCCTTGCCCCTAACCTCAAATATATCGTCATCATCCAGTCCATAGACCCAAATTTCCTTGGTGGTGACACTGGAGAATTTTTTGTAAAAGAATTGTTTCTCCTTTTTGCCTCCAATATTTCGGTAGGCCTTGATTTCTATTTCCTGGTCATTCAAGGTATTAATTTCAAACCAATCGTCCTTATCGGTACCTTTAACGACTACCAACTTATTGAGTTCGGAAAAATATTTATCTGCATTTTTGGACAGGTTATTGATCCGGGATATAAGAATACTTTTAAGGTTAATTATTTTGTCGTCCATAATTTCCTTAGGCATTGTGGCAAAG